>JAJPXA010000087.1 GCA_021205715.1 Bacillota bacterium | reverse complement strand
CCGCCGCTCCTCTCGGCTCTGCTGTACGTCCATATGCCGTTTTCAAGACTGTTTTCCCAATCGTGCGAGCCTTGCGCTATCGGCTCGCAGCCGTCGCCGATAAGCACGGCTTTTATCCTCGTAGAGCCGAACTCTATACCCAAAACCGCCTTACCGCTTTCTATGTATTGCTTTGTATCCATTTGCGACCTCCCGTAAATTTATTTATAATTAATATTTTACATTACCGGTAAAATTTTTTCAAGACATATGACAAATTTTTTTATCAAAATTTAAGTCTTTCCGCTGTCATTTTAAGCGCCTCACGACAGGTTTGCGAGCGCACCTCATCGCGGTTGCCGTCAAAGTGAAACAGACTTGCGTCCGCTTTGCCGTTTACGCTCACGCCGATGTAAACCGTGCCGACCGGCTTCTGCGCCGTGCCGCCCGTGGGTCCGGCTATACCGGTCACGGATATGCCGACGTCCGCGCCGGTTTTTTCGCATATCCCCGCCGCCATTTCGCGCGCGGTCTGCTCGCTTACCGCACCAAACGCGTCAAGCGTTTCGCGCTTTACTCCAAGCTCGCGCATTTTCGCCTCGTTTGAGTAGGTCACGATGCACTCGTTCAGAACCTCCGACGCGCCCGAAACACTTGTCAAAAACGCGCTCAAAAGTCCGCCCGTGCAGCTCTCGGCAGTCGATACCGTCATTTTTTTCGCAATCAAAAGCTCAATTACCTTTTTTTCAAATCCGTCCGCGTCCGCGTACATCAAAATCACACTCCCGGTAATACCTCTATTTTTTCGACTCCCGCCAATGCGTCCTCAATAAGCGCTTCAACGTCAAGCTGTCCCTCGGACTTCTCTATTTTCGCCCGCGCCGGATTTGTCGTCGGATGCTTCGGTGTGAATACCGTACAGCAGTCCTCATACGGCAAAATCGACGTTTCGTAAGCGCCGATCGCTATCGAGCGTTCGATTATCTCGTTCTTGTCCATACCTATAAGCGGCTGCAAAACGGGCATATCGACAACCGCGTTCGTAACGTCGAGCGCGGCGAGTGTTTGGCTCGCGACCTGTCCCGCGCTCTCGCCCGTGACAAGCGCGACCGACTTATTCGCGCGCGCGATGCGCTCGGCAATCCTCATCATAAACCGCCGCATAACAAGCGTCAAATGCTCCTCGGGGCATTTGTCGCGTATCTGAAGCTGTATTTCGGTAAACGGCACGATGTACAAATTCACCTTAGACGTATACCGCGCCAAAATCGACGCAAGCTCTATAACCTTTTCCTTTGCCCGCTCCGATGTGTACGGATAGGAGAAAAAGTTTACCGCCTCAATCTCCACGCCGCGCTTGGACATCATATGCCCCGCCACGGGGCTGTCGATGCCGCCCGAAAGCAGCAAAAGCGCCTTTGAACCGGTGCCTATCGGCATACCGCCCTGACCCTGAATTTTATTCTCCTCGCAGTATATGTACGCGCCGAAATCGCGCACCTCTACTCTTACGGTCTTGTCGGGATTGTGAACGTCGACCGTTATATCGGGGAAACAGTCGTCGATGTACCCGCCGACCTCTGTACATATATCGGGCGATTTTAACGGAAATCCCTTGTCGGAGCGCCGCGCCTCGACCTTGAATTTCGTTCCCGCCGTCAGGTCGTCCTTTAAATACTCGACCGCGACGCGCTTTATATCCTCGATGTCCTTTTCCGCCGCCGCCGCGCGGGTAATCGAAACTATACCGAAAATTTTCGACAGCCGCTCAACGACTATATCCTTTTTGCTCTCGTCGAAAACGTCGATGTATATCGCCGCCTGCGCAAGGCGCATTTTGAACTCGGCGACGTTTTTGAGCGAGTTGCGTATATTGTTAAGCAAAACGTTTTCAAATTTGCCCCTGTTGCCGCCCTTTAAAATTATTTCGCCGTATTTTGCAAGTATTATTTCCTTCATCACATAAACCTCCGAATATTCGCCGCCTCCGCCGCGATTATTTGCGCCGCCTCCGTAAGCTCGTCCTCGGTTGTGTCCGCGTCAAAGCTGAAGCGCAGAGCACCGTCTATTTCCGCTTTGTTAAGCCCCATGGCTTGCAGCACATGGCTCGGCTGCGGCTTGTGGCTCGAGCAGGCGGAGCCTGTCGACACGTACACGCCCTTTGCCTCCAAGGCGTGCAAAAGCACCTCCGCTTTTAAGCCGACAAATGACGCGTTAAGCACGCTCCCCGAATTATACTCGTCGCTCCCGTTAAAGCGTATATCGGGTACCGCCGCCGCGAGCGCATCCTTAAATTTCAAGCGCAGCGTGCGCATCCTGTCCGCGTTCGCCCGGCACTCCCCCGCCGCCGCGGCAAACGACAAAATCCCGCCGACGTTTTCCGTCCCGGGACGTACCTCGTTTTGCTGTTCGCCGCCGTAAATAAGCGGTCTTAACGCGTTCGTGTTCGCCGCGTAAAACGCGCCCGTGCCCTTAAAGCCGTGTATCTTATGCGCGCTTATCGTAACGAAATCCGCGCCCCATTTTTTTGGCAAAACGTCCAGTTTCCCGAACGACTGTACGCAGTCGGAGTGGATAACGGCGTTGGGCGCGATGTCCTTTACCGCCGCGCGTATCTCGTCAACCGGCTGAATAACGCCCGTTTCGTTGTTTACGTGCATAACGCTTATAAGCGTAGTTTCCGCATTCGCCGCGGCTTGCAGTTCGTCAATCGATATTCGCCCGTCCTCGCCGGGGGTCAAATACACCACGTCATAGCCGATGCTCTCAAGCCTATGAAAAGCCTCAAGCACAGACGGATGTTCTATTTTCGTCGTTATAAGCCGCCTGCCGAGCTTTTTTTTCGCTTCCGCCGCACCGAATATAACGGTATTGTTAGCCTCCGTGCCGCCGGAGGTGAAATATACGCTTTTAAGGTCAACCCCAAGCCTCTCGGCTATGGTTTTCCTTGCCGCGCGTATTTCCTTTTCTGCGGCAAGTCCCAAGCCGTGAAGCGACGACGGATTTCCGAAAATCTCCGCCGAGTGCGCCATAGCGTCAACCGCCGCCTTTGACGGCTTCGTCGTCGCGGCATTATCAAGATAAATCATACTTTTTCCACCTTTATCACAAGTCCCTGTCCCTCTTTGCAGCTTATACTCGCCGTGTCGCCGGTCATTACGTTGCTTACGCCTCGGCTTTCGCCGATACGGAGCGTTTCGCCGTTAAGCGGATACTCCAAGCCCTCCGTAACAACTCCCCGCA
Source organism: Bacillota bacterium (assembly GCA_021205715.1). GTDB lineage: Bacteria > Bacillota > Clostridia > UBA1381 > UBA1381 > 12844. Next base: position 7,679 of record JAJPXA010000087.1, on the reverse strand, counting down.
AATCACCGTTTACGGGAATTATTGACACGGTCTGCCCTACTCTTCCGTTTATTTCAAGAGTGCCGCAAAGCGGACGTATCTCGTTATTATCGTCTATTATAACCGCGTTTTTGTATTTCAAAAGCAGCAGCATATTGGCAAGCGTATGGTCGGCGCGGTCACCCGTAAAGCCGAAAAGCAAAATTTCGGTTTTTGCCGCCGCCGCATTCGCGGATTCTGTGTTCGCGGTTTTTATTGCGGTTTCCAACGCTATCTCGCTGTCGGTCATATCCTTTTTCACGGGATAGCGCACGGTTTTTATATCATCGGGAACGGCGCTTATCGAATCGAAATCGCCGATAAGCAAATCCGGCTTTATGCCCATCGCCAGCGCGTGGTCATAGCCGCCGTCCGCGCATATTATATAGCCGCCGTCTTGTATGTATTCCCTTACTCTGCCGTAATCCTTAATTTCGCCGCCGCCGAAAATCACCGTCCGCATATTCTCATCATTTCTTTCACATTTTTTTCTATATCGCCCTTAAACACGCACGTTCCCGCGACAATAACATTCGCTCCGGCGGCTGTAATTTCCGCCAAATTGTCAAGCGTTACACCGCCGTCGACCTCGATATTGTAACCCTCGGGCGCGATTTCTCTCAAACGGCGCACCTTTTCGTTCATATCATACATATATTTCTGACCGCCCATACCCGGCTCCACCGTCATAACCAGCGTCATATCGCTCTTTTCGATATAGGGTATTACCGCCTCGACAGGCGTCGCGGGCTTTAGCGTCACTGCGGCTTTTTTGCCGCGCGCTTTTATCATCCTTATGCACTCGTCCGGAATCTCGGTCGACTCTATATGAATCGTCACGCCGTCCGCACCGGAATCTATAATATCGTTAATATACCTCTCGGGTCTGTCTATCATCAAATGCACGTCAAAAAACATATCCGTATACTTGCGTATGGATTTAATGACCGGCATCGCAAAGGTGATGTTCGGCACAAAATTTCCGTCCATCACGTCTATATGCAGCCAATCCGCGCCGGCTTTTTCGAGTATTTTTATTTGTTCGCCCAAAATACCGAAATCGGCGGCCAAAATTGATGGTGATAAAATCATTTCCTTGTCCAACCTTTTTTATTCTTTAGAATTTCGTAAATCTCCTTGTAGCTTTCATATCGGCTTTCGCGTATCGCGCCGCTTTGCAAAAGCGCCTTTACCGCGCAGTCCGGCTCGTTTATATGCGAGCAGCCTCTGAAGCGGCATTTATCGCCTGCGTCCGCCATTTCCGGAAAATACCGCCATAAATCGAGCGCGTCGATATTCTCCGGCTCAAACGAGCTGAAGCCGGGGGTGTCCAAAACGTAGCCACCGTCCTTTAACTCGAACAATTCGACGTGGCGAGTGGTGTTTTTGCCGCACTGTATTTTTTCGCTAACGCCGCCGGTCTGCGTGTTAATACCGGCGACTCTGTTCAGCAGGCTTGACTTGCCCACGCCGCTGAGTCCCGAAAACGCCGTTACCTTGTCCTTAAAAACAGGCAGAATATCGTCAATTCCGACATTATCCTTAACGCTTATCCTAAACACGCGGTACGACGCGGATTTGTAAATATCCTCGATATCCCGTCCGTCCGCGAGGTCTGTTTTATTTATGCAAATAATAGGCTCTATGCCGTTAATTTCGGCGTTTAAAATCATCTTGTCTATCAAAAACAGACTCGGTGACGGCGATGCCGCCGCCGCAACGATTACAAGCGCGTCGATATTCGCCACGGGAGGACGTATAAGGCTGTTTTTTCGCTCGGCAATCCTTACAATACTGCCCGTTTTACCCTCGGCGTCTATCTCCACCCTGTCGCCTATCATAGGCGTTATTCCGTCCTTGCGGAACACGCCGCGCGCGCGGCATTCGTATACTGTTTTATCGGCGGATCTTACATAGTAAAATCCGCCGATTCCTTTTATAATTATTCCGTTCATACTATCAGTCAAAATTTATCGTCTGCGACTGTGCGACTCCGTCCACATATGCCGTAACGTTCACGGTTCCGCTTCCCGTTATCTCAACGGGTATCGAGCCGGAGTCGCGCGAATACGTTCCCTCGTGTACGAGAGCGCCGTCAACATATACCTCAACGCTTGCGTCGCCGTTTCCGTCACTCGGTATCGACACGAAGAATGTCGAAGTGCCGGTTGCGCTGCCTCCCGATGAGGAGCTTGACGCGCCGCCTGATGTGCCGCCCGTCGTTTCGCCGTCGGCATCGGTATATGATGTGTTGTCCTCTTCGGGCGTTTCCTCAACAGGCTCGGCTGTTGCCGGCTGTGTGCCGCCGGAAATCACAACGCCCACGCTTGTACCCTCGGCAACCGCCGTACCGTCGGCAACCGCCTGCGATATAATCGTTCCGCTCTCCTCCTCGGAATAAACAACCGAAACATTGCCGAGAGTCAATCCGAGTTCGGAAAGAGCCGTGCGCGCCGAATCCAAGCTGCCTCCGACCAAATTGGGAACGGTTACATTTTTGGACGCGGGAGTAGCTGATGTCGAGCTTGAAATTCCCTTGCTGACATAAATAGTAACATAATCATCCTTAAACAGCTTTGTGCCCGCCGTGGGTGTTTGTCTTATAACGTTGCCCGCCGCCACGGTGGATGAATTTTCCTCGATTATCGTTGCCTTAAGCTGCGCGTCGTTAATTGCCAAAAGCGCTTCATCCCTCGTTTTGTTTACCAAATCGGGAACGGATATATCGCCGCCGCGCGAGCCTATAGACACAACCAGCTTAACCTCGCTGTTCTTTTCAACGCTTTCTCCCGCCTCCGGAATATGCGATATAACACATCCGTCCTCAACGGTGTCGGAAATCGAATACTCTATATTCTCGTCCAAAACAGACAAATTATTTTTCTCCGCCAGCTCTTTCGCTTCCTCAAGAGTCATATTCGTAAAATCCGGAACCGTTGTTTTTGTCATTACATTGTTCACAAAAGCATATACGCCGAATCCTATGAGAACGATTGCTATAACCGTGACAATCGCAAGCAATGTCGCTGTTCTGTTCGCTTTCTTCTGATCCTTTGTCTTTTTGCCGTTTTGCGTGTTTTTCTTTGAATTTTTTTGTCTTGTTCTCGTGCGTACCGCCTCCGCGTTTTCATTTATTATCGATTCCGCGCCGTCGTCAAAATCATCGAAATCGTCAAAATCATCATCGTCCGCGTCCTCGTCAAAAGAGTCCGGCTCGGAAACGGACGCCATACTCGGCAGCGGCTCTCCGGCAAGCACCGCGTGCAGGTCGTTAAGCATTTCCTGAGCACTTTGATAACGATCCTCCGGATTTTTGTTTATCGCTTTCATAACAACCGCCGCAAGGTCGGTCGGGATGTCAAAATTCACGCATTTGACATTGACAGGCTCCTCCTCAAGGTGCTTCATAGCTATTCCCACCGGATTGTCGCCGTCGAACGGCACCTTTCCGGCAAGCATTTCATACATAACAATGCCCAGCGAATAAATATCCGACCGCGCGTCGGTGTATCCGCCTCTCGCCTGCTCGGGCGATATATAATGCACGGAGCCGACCGCGCCGCCGCTTTTGTCGTTTGCGACTATCGTGCCGCCCGAAACCGCCTTTGCTATGCCGAAGTCGGTAACCTTTACGGTTTTGTCCGCGGTCATAATAATATTCTGCGGCTTAATATCGCAGTGAATGATATTATTCGCGTGCGCCTCGCCGAGTCCCTGCGCTATTTGTATCGCGTAATCGCAAGCCTCCTGCCACGGAAGAATACCCGTTTCCTTTATATACTGCTTTAATGTAATTCCGTCGACAAGCTCCATAACCATATAATTAAGTCCGTTCGACTCTCCGACGTCATACACGGACACAATATTGTTATGTACCAGTCCCGCGGATGCCTGCGCCTCCTTGACGAAATTGGTTACGACCTGTTCCTCCTCCTCAAGCGAGTCGCGGAGTATTTTTATAGCCACATTGCGGTTTAACAATGTGTCCTTTGATTTATATACGGTCGCCATACCGCCGGAACCGATTTTTTCAAGAATTTCATATCTTTCTCCGAGGATTTCTCCCACCAAGTTATCTCCTGTCATACCATTCTCTCCCTTTCTAATACCGCTATGGTTATATTATCGTATCCGCCGGCGGCGTTTGCCATATCCACCAGCTCCTGAACACCGTGCTGTAAGCTGTCCGCGTTTTTCATAACTCTGAATATCTCGTCATCGTCAATCATATTTGTAAGACCGTCGGAACAGAGCAAAATTTTTTCATTATTGTAATCACGTATTCCTATGTCGACCTTAACCGCTATTTCCGCACCTATCGCTCTTGTTATATAGTTCTTTTTCGGGTGGTGCTTCGCCTGCTCAGGCGTTATATCGCCGTTTCTTACAAGCTCCTGCACGTACGAATGGTCTGTTGTTATCTGTTCTATGCCGTCGCCTATCAAATACGCTCTCGAATCTCCCACGTTCGCGGTTATAATCTTGTCGTTATACACCATTGCAAGGGTCAAAGTCGTGCCCATTCCCATAATTTTGTAATAATTTTTCGCGTATGTATAAATTATATTGTTGGCGCTTATAAACGCCTGGCGTATCTGCTCGCCCGCCTCAATGCAGTCGAAATCGCTTTTGAGGTTGTTGTGCAGATAATTTTCCGTAATATCTATAGCCATCAGGCTTGCCACCTCTCCGGCTTGATGTCCTCCCATACCGTCGGCAACGACAACATAAGGAAACGGTTCCTGCTCGCTTATATAAAAGCTGTCCTCGTTTACCTTACGCACCCTGCCGATGTCTGTGGTTGCTCCGTATATCATTAAAAAAATCACCTCTCTTGCCTTTTTAAGATTAGGTTTTATTTAACAGCAGTATCAAGATTAAGCGTCCGCTTCCTGAGCTGACCGCACGAGGCGGAAATATCCGCTCCCAGCTCGCGTCTTATCGTCGCGTTTATGCCAAGCTCTTTTAAAACAGAACAAAACTCCTCTATTTCTCTGCGTGTTCCCTTTTTGTAAGCGCGCTCCTCAACCTTGTTCACCGGTATAAGATTTACGTGCGCGTGTATATCACCGATAAGCGCGGCAAGCTCCCTCGCCTCTTTTTTGCCGTCGTTCACGCCGCTTATCAGCGAGTATTCGAAGGTTATCCTTCGTCCGGTCGTGTTGTAATAATCATGGCAGGCTTTTATAAGCTCCGCTATCGGATACTTTCGGTTTATCGGCATAATTGTGTTTCGTATGCCGTCATTGGGTGCGTGAAGCGATATTGCGAGCGTTATCGGAAGATTTTCCTCCGCAAGCGAGTATATTCCCGGCACAACACCGCAGGTGGATATCGTTATATGACGATATCCTATGTTTAAACCCTTATCGTTATTTATATTATGCAGGAATTTTTTAATATTGTCAAGGTTATCCATAGGCTCGCCTATGCCCATAATGACAACATTGCCTATTCTCTCGCCCATATCCTTTTGCGCGAATATCACTTGATTGAGCATTTCTCCCGCCGTAAGCGACCGGTAAAGACCGCCTATCGTCGACGCGCAAAAGCGGCACCCCATACGGCATCCGACCTGCGATGATATGCATATCGTAAGCCCGTGCTCGTAGCGCATAACAACGCTTTCTATCGCGTTTCCGTCGGGCAGTTCAAAAAGATATTTCACCGTTCCGTCAAGCTTGGACACATATTTTTCTATTATTTTAAGAGTCGATACATATGTGTTTTTTTCAAGAACGGCACGCGTTTTCTTTGAAATATTCGTCATTTCGTCATACGAGCAAACACCCGCGTGAAGCCACGAGAATATCTGCTCCGCGCGAAAGCGCGGCGCGCCGACGGATTTTATATACTCTGAAAGCTCGCTGTATTCCAAATCCTTTAAATCAAGCATATTTACTCCTTTTTCAGCCGGCATATGTAAAAACCGTCCGTGTTATCTAAATGCGGATAAAATGTCTTTTCGTATTCGCGCCGAAATCCGCCGTTATTTTCCAGAAAATCGTTTATTGCATCCTCATTTTCCGCCCTGTTCACCGTACAGGTGGAATATAGGATAACACCGCCGCTTTTTACATATTTTGACGCGTTTTTAAGTATTTTCCTCTGCGTTTCGTAAAGTCCGCCGAGGTTTGATATATCCTTATACTTAATTTCGGGTTTTCTTCCTATAACGCCCCAACCCGTGCAGGGCACATCGCACAGAACCTTATCGGCGCTGTTTTCAAGCTGCGGATTAAACTCCGCCGCGTCGCCGAGCTTGGCGTCGATTATATCAATGCCGAGCCGCCGCGCGTTTTTGTTTATCAAATCTATCTTATGCTCATATATATCGAACGCCGCCACTTTGCCTCGGTTTCCCATAAGCTCCGCAGTATGCGCGCATTTGCCGCCGGGCGCGGCGCACATATCTATGACGTTTTCGCCGCTTTGCGGATTTAAAATTTCGGACGCGCGCATTGCCGCCTTATCCTGAACAGAGAAAAATCCGTCCGCGTAAAGCTTGCTTTTTGCGATGTCAAAGCCGCCGCAAAAAACCGCCGCGCCGTCGGTTTCGGCGCCGTATTCGCCAAGCTCCGCCGCAAGCTCCTCCGCACTTATTTTAAGCGTGTTCGGTCTTAGCGTGAGCCTCGGCGGCTCGCAGAAAGCCGCGAGCATCTGCTCGGTAAACTCATAGCCGAAATCGTCCGTCCAGCGCTTAACCAATCTCTCGGGAAACGAGTACCTCACCGACAGCGCCGCCGTTCCCTTTTCGGGATAGGTTATGCCCCCTCTTTGAGCGTTTCTCAAAACCGCGTTCACAAATCCCGCGGCTCTCGGCGCGAATTTCTTGGCAAGATTCACGCTCTCGTTCACCGCCGCCGTGTCGGGCACCTTATCCATAAAGAACATTTGGTACAGTCCCATTCTCAATATTATCAAAACGCGCGGCGCGGTTTTTTTCGACTTCGAATATCGAGAAATAATATAATCGAGCGTTATACGCTTATCCAGAGTACCGTATACCAACGCGGTTATAAAACGCTTGTCGCGCGGAGAAAAATCATCGTATTTTACAAGCTCGTCCTTAAGCGCCATATTCGAATACGCGCCCGTTTTCTCTATATTATACAATATATCCGACGCGGCTTTTCTGACGTAATCCATCAATCTCTCCTTCGTCCGTTTGCCAAAATCAGCAGGCGCAAAAGCTGAAGCGCGGATGACGCGACCGCCGCGACATATGTCATAGCCGCCGCTGTAAGCGTTTTTTTCGCGCCCTTATACTCATTGCCCTCCAAAAGCGCCATACTGTCTATGGTTTTAAGCGCGCGTCTTGACGCGTTTATCTCGGTCGGAAGCGTCACAAGCTGAAACACAAGCACCGCCGCGAACAATGCCGCGCCGACCAGCGCCAAATCCGCCATACCCAATATAAGACCTATGATAAACACCGGCATCGCGAGCGTATTGCAGATATTGACAACCGGCACAATGCTGTTCCTTATTTTAATAGGCACATATCCGACCTGATGCTGAACCGCGTGCCCGCATTCGTGCGCCGCCACGCCTATCGCCGCGACGGACGAGCTGTTGTAGGTGGAGATTGAAAGCCTTATCCCATTCTCTTTCGTGCTGTAATGGTCGGTAAGCTCACCCGAAACGTGTGCGACGCGCAA
>JAJPXA010000066.1 GCA_021205715.1 Bacillota bacterium | reverse complement strand
GGTGCTTTTGGTTCTTTTCAGAAAAAGAACAACTTTTAAATCTTTTTCAAGAAAAAAGAATGCTATGTGGATGCACAATGTTCACAAATGTCAATTAGTACACTAAACCCAAATTTAGAATTTGAATTATATAAAGGAGGAATTTATTATGGCAAAAACAGCACCGTTTACAGGCTCCGGCGTGGCTATTATTACGCCGTTTGACGGGATGAAAACCAATTACGATGCTCTCGGCGAGCTTATCGAGATGCATATCGCGAAAAAAACGGACGCTATAATTATATGCGGCACGACCGGAGAGGCGTCGACGATGCCGGATTCGGAGCATCTTGCCGCGATTGAATACACCGTTAAAAAGGCGGCGGGAAGGATTCCGGTAATCGCCGGAACCGGCTCAAACGAAACCGCTCACGCAATCGAGCTTTCAAAGGAAGCGGAAAAGCTCGGCGCGGACGCGCTTCTTCAGGTTACGCCGTATTACAACAAGACCACGCAAAAGGGACTTATCGCGCATTTTACGGCAATTGCCGAGGCGGTAAGCATTCCGATAATTTTATATAATGTTCCGTCAAGAACCGGACTTAATATCGCGGTTGAAACTCTTAAGGAGCTTGCCAAGGTTCCCAATATTGTGGGAATAAAGGAGGCGTCCGGAAACATCAGTTATACCGCTAAGGTCGCGGCGGAGGTGCCGGAGCTTAATATTTATTCCGGCAACGACGATATGATTGTTCCGATTATGTCGCTCGGCGGCAAGGGCGTTATAAGCGTCGTGGCGAATATTATGCCCGAGGAAACACACAATATCTGCCAATATTACTTAGACGGCGAGGTTGAAAAGTCAAGAGAGCTTCAGCTTAAAATGCTTGACCTTATAAATAAGCTCTTTATCGAGGTAAACCCCGTGCCCGTAAAGACGGCTATGAATCTTTTGGGTTATAACGCGGGCAATCTGCGTCTGCCGCTTGTGGATATGGAGGAAAAGAACCTGGAGGCTCTTAAAAAAGCGTTGTCCGATATCGGACTTATGTAAAACGGGAGGCAGCTAATGACAAATATTATACTGAACGGTTGTAACGGCAGAATGGGTCAGGTTATTTCAAGACTCGCAAGCGAGGATGAGGAATGTATGATAACCGCCGGATTTGATATAAACAACAACACGGAAAATCCGTATCCGGTGTTTTCCGACCCGAACGAGTTTGACGGCTCTGCGGATGTGGTAATAGACTTTTCACATCCGTCCTGCCTTACGAATATTTTGAGCTTCTGCAAAAAGAACAGCTTGCCGATAATCGTTGCCACGACCGGCTTTACAAACGAGCAGAAAAAGGAAATGGCGGACGCGGCAAAGGAAATACCGGTGTTTTTCTCGGCGAATATGTCGCTCGGAATAAACCTTATAATATCGCTCGCGAAGCAGGCGGCAAAGCTTTTGGAGGGGAGTTTCGATATAGAAATCGTTGAAAGGCATCACAATCAAAAGCTCGACGCGCCGTCGGGAACGGCGCTCGCCATAGCGGACGCTATAGACGAAACCCTTTCATATCCCGCGGAATATGTCTATGACAGACATTCGGTAAGACGAAAAAGAAAAAAGACCGAAATCGGACTTCATTCCGTAAGAGGCGGCACGATAGTCGGCGACCACGAGGTCATTTTTGCCGGCACGGACGAGGTTATAGAGCTTAAGCATTCCGCTCATTCGCGCGAGGTTTTCGCGGTGGGCGCGATTCGCGCGGCTAAGTATATGAAGGGAAAGAACCCGGGAATGTACGATATGAACGATTTGATTACATCATTGCAATAAAAATATACTGCCCCGTTTTCCTGCGGGGCAACTTTAGTTTAATTATGAAAGGTGCTGTTATTTATGGTTTTTGTATTGCTTGCAAACGGATTTGAGGAGGCGGAGGCGATTGTGCCGATCGACATAATGCGTCGCGCGGAAATTGAGGTAAAAACCGTGTCGATTACGAAATCTCTTGACGTTACGGGCGCGCATAATATCAGCGTAAAGGCGGATATGACGATAACCGACGTTATGCCGGAGGATATTGATTTGCTTATGCTTCCGGGCGGCGCGGGTCATCAGCTTTTAGACGCGTCGAACGAAACGCATTATCTCATAAACGAGGCGCTTATCCGCGGAAAGTATATAGCCGCAATATGCGCCGCGCCGAGCATTTTGGGCAAAAAGACAATGCTTGACGGCAAAAAGGCAACCTGCTTCCCGGGATATGAAAAATATCTTTACGGCGCGGAGGTTGTCGCGGACAAGGTTGTGCGCGACGGCAAAATAATCACCGCCAAGGGCGCCGGCGCTGCGGGCGACTTCGGATTTGAGATGGTGTCCGTCTTAAAGGACAGAGAAACAGCCGATAAAATAAAGGAGCAGATGCAGTTTTGATTAAAGAGGTTATACGCACAAAAATGCGCAGACTCCGCAGAGATTTGACATCGGAGCAGGTAAGGGAATACAGTAAAATTATACAGTATAAGCTCGAAAGCCGCAAGGCTTTCAAAGAGGCGGAAACGATAATGCTTTATATTTCCTTTGCGAAGGAGCCGGAAACCTTGCCTATTATCGAGAAAATTTTAAGCGAGGGCAAAAAGGTCGTGGTTCCCGTGAGCAATCTTTCGACGAACACCATTATACCGACATATATTAACGGTGTCGACGAGCTGATACCGGGAGCTTACGGTATTTTGGAGCCGACCATAATACGCGCGGTGAACCCTATGGATATAGACCTTGTGGTTATCCCGGGAATCGCGTTTGATATGCACCGAAACCGTCTGGGATTCGGTATGGGATATTACGATAAATTTTTGGCGACAACAGAGGCGGCGCGTATCGCGCTGTGCTATGATTTTCAGGTGGTTGACGACCTGCCCACAAACGAGTTGGACATACCTATGGACTTAATACTTACGGAAAAGGGTGAGATTTAATGCTGTTTGATTCACACGCGCACTATACGGACAAGCAATTCGACGCCGACCGCGATGAGCTGCTTGCGAAAATGCGCGAAAACAATATCGGGAAAATAATGAATTCCTGCTCAAATTTGGAAGAAATCCCCGATATTTTGAAGCTATGCGAAAAATACGATTTCATCTACGCGTCCGCGGGTGTTCATCCGCACGATGTCGAGGGTATGACGGAGGCGGATATCGGGAGGCTCGCCGAATACGCGAAGCACCCGAAGGTAAAGGCGATAGGCGAGATAGGACTTGATTATTACTATGACAATTCACCGAGGGACGAGCAGAAAAAGTGGTTCGCGCGTCAGATTGAGCTTGCGCGCGAGCTGGATATGCCGATAGTCATTCACGACCGCGACGCGCACGGCGATTGTATGGATATCCTGCGTTCGTTTCACGATAATATAAAGGGCGAGTTTCACTGCTTCTCGGGTTCCGTCGAAATGGCGCGCGAGGCGCTTAATATGGGAATGTATATAGCGTTCGGCGGCTCGCTGACGTTTAAAAACTCGGTAAAGCCCAAGGAAGCGGCAAAATATGTTCCGCTTGACCGCGTGCTTTTGGAAACGGACTGCCCGTATCTCGCGCCCGTGCCGATGAGGGGCGAAAGAAACAGCTCGCGGTATTTGCACTATACGGCGGAAATGCTGGCGCGGATTAAGGACGTGCCTGTTGATGCGGTGGAAAACGCGTCCTATGAAAACGCGGTGAATTTATTTGAGATATAAATGACGGATGAGAATGCCCGGCGGGGCATACCTTATTCCGGATTTAAAACGGCGGTAAGCCGATTAAGAAGGAGAGGACAGATGAACAGTATAATCTTATCATCATTGGCGGTGTTTTGCTCGAATATCGCGCTTTGGTTTAAGGAAAGCGTTGTCGGGAAGCTGTTTTTTAAGATTTGCGGCGGTATTTCAAAATCGTGGGAAAACAGTGTTATACTCGGCTTTTTGAGAAAAAGGGAACACAGCTATTTGTTCGGAAGCGCCGCAATGAAGGCGTTCAGAGCGCCGTTTACCGCGTGCAAGCTTATAAAAAACAAGGTCTGCGAGCCGTTTGTTAAAAGCATCCAAAGCAGCTTTATATGCGGACTGCTAAAGACCTATATGTACAATTTTATCGCGCTTAACACAAGGTTTTTCGGTATGATAATCTTGTCGGCGGGCGCGGCGTATACGGTTACGGCGTTTGCCGCGGGCGGCGGCATTTCAAAAATCGCGCTTATAGGTATGCTTATCGGCGCGCTGCTGCTTTTGACGAACCGAAACGTGACCGATTTTTTGAATAACAGCGCGGTGATAGGCTTTTGCAAAAGTTGCATTGGATTCAAGGATTTGGATTTGGAGGTTTACCTAAAGGACAGCACACGGGGCGCGTCAAGATTTGTTTTCGCGGCTCTTGTGGGACTTGTAAGCGGCGCGGGAGCGGGCATCGCGGGAATTTACGGCGCGCTTGTTCCGTTCGCGGTTTTCGGCGTTACCGCAGTTATGTACGCACCTATAGTCGGAGTGTTTTTCGCGGTGTTTGCCGCGCCGATAGTGCCAACGATGGCGCTTGTCGGGTTGGTGCTTCTTACTATGCTTTCGCTTCTTGTAAAGGCTCTTACTCATATGGAGTTTAAATGGCGGCTTGACGGAGTGGGCGCGGGCATTTTATTGCTTTTGGCGGTGCTTTTCATATCGTCGGTTCTGTCATTTTCGATGATGTCGAGCCTCAAGGTTTGGGCGATTTATCTTGTGTTTTTGGGATTTTACTTTGTAATCGTGAACACGATAAAAAGCCGCGGACAGCTTTACGCGCTTTTGAAGGTGCTTGTAATATCGGCGGCGCTTGTCGCGCTTTACGGCATTATGCAGTATCTGTTCGGCTGGACAACGTCGAACGCGTGGATTGACGAAACGATGTTTGAGGACTCGACGATGCGCGTGTATTCCACACTCGGAAATCCCAATGTTTTGGGCGAATATTTACTGCTTGTTCTGCCTATGGCGGCGGTGTGGTTTTTGAAGCTCAATACCAAAACGCTTGCGAAATGGGTATACGGCGCAATGTTTTTGGTGCTTGCGCTGTGTCTTGTATTAACACAGTCGCGCGGCTGTTGGATAGGCTTTATGCTTTCGGCGGTTGTGTTTGTAACCTTTTATGAGGGCAAATGGTGGGGTCTTCTGCCTATCGCCGTATGTATAATACCGTTTGTGATACCCGAAACGATGGTTGACAGATTTTTAAGCATTGGCAATATGGCGGACAGCTCGACTTCGTACAGAGTATATATTTGGCTCGGCACCCTCGGAATGTTAAAGCACTATTGGCTCGGCGGCATAGGAATGGGCGAGGGCGCGTTTAATGAGGTGTATCCGTTCTTCTCGTATAACGCGATACAGGCGCCGCACTCGCACAATTTGTATTTGCAGCTTACCGTTGAGGCGGGCGTCGGCGCGCTTTTGGTGTTTATTGTGACGCAGATAATATTTTTTAAGAAAACATATGACGTATACAGTCTGAAGGATAAAAAGAGTATGCAGTCGGCGACAATGCTTGCGCTCGCGTCGGGCATTCTGGGATTTTTGGCGCAGAGTATGTTCGACTATACGTTTTACAATTACCGCGTTATGGCTGTGTTCTTTATGGTTATGGCGATAGCTATGACGTTTTCGCGGCTCAACGAGGAAGGCGGTGCGTATAATTGATAAGAGTTATCGAGGTGTCGTCCGACACGAATATCGGAGGCGCGGGCAAGTGCCTTATAACGCTGCTTGAAAATTTTAACCGAGATGAATTTGAGGTAAAGGCGGTGCTGCCGAAAAACAGCCTGTTAAAAGACCATATAACCGCGCTCGGCGTCGAGGTAATCGAGGTTGACGGCATTGCCGAAAAATCATTGAGCGCGTCGGCGGTGGGTGAGCTTAAACGGATATTTAAAGCGGAAAAACCCGATATTGTTCACACCCACGGCAGTATGTCGGCGCGAATCGCGGCAAGGCTTGCGGGGGCGAGGGTGGTATACACAAGGCACAGCGTGTTCCCGCCGCCGCCGAAGATTTCAAAGGGCATAGGCAAGATGATAAACGGCGCGGTAAACAACTATTTCGCCGACGGAATAATTGCGGTCGCGGAGGCGGCGAAGGAAAATCTGACGGACACGGGAGTGTCTGAAAAGAAAATACGCGTTATCCTAAACGGCGTGGACGCGCTTGAAAAAATCGAATTTGATGAGCGCGAAGCGGTAAAAAAGCGCTTCGGCGTAAAGGATGAAAGGGTTGTTTCCATAGTCGCGAGGCTTGAGGACATAAAGGGTCACAGGTATTTTATAGAGGCGGCGGATAAAATTTTAAAGGACGGGATTAAGGCGAAATTTTTTATAGCCGGAACCGGCTCCTATGAGGACGAGTTAAAACGCGCGGTAAAAGAGATAAACCGCGAAAACGATATTTGCTTTACCGGCTTTATAAAGGATGCGGACGCGCTTATGAATATAACGGACGTTCAGGTAAATGCATCCTACGGCACGGAGGCGACGAGCCTCGCGCTTTTGGAGGGTATGAGCATAGGTGTTCCGGCGGTGGTTTCGGATTTCGGCGGGAACCCGGGAGTTATAAAAAACGGCAAAAACGGTTTTGTCGTTCCCAAGCAAAATTCAGACGCTTTAGCCGAGAAAATCGAGGAGCTGTTGGAAAACGGCGAATTGTATGACGATATGTCGGACGCTTCAAGGCGAATATTTGAGGAAACGTTTACCGCGCGGGCAATGACGCGCAGCACGGAGCAAATGTATAAGGACGTCTTAAATGATAAAGTTATAAACAAGGAGGTCAACAAATAATGGAAAAGAGCAAGGCTAAATTCAGCGTGATAGACGCTGTTATAATTCTGGTTGTGCTTGCGGCAATCGCCGTGGGCGTAAAAATGTTACTGCCCCGCTTTATTTCCTCCGGCGAAACAAAAACCGTTGAATGCACGGTGCTTCTGTCATCAACGGAAAAGGAGCTTGCGGAGGCTATGAGCGAGGGCGATAACGTAACGATAAGCCTTACCGAAAAGGACGGCGGTACCATAAAGGCGATTGAGGTAAAAAATGCCGAAAGAAGCACGTTTGACAGTATGAGCGGTGCGTTTGTGACGCAGGAGCTTGAAAATAAATTCGACATATATGTTACGATTGAGCTTGAGGCGGAGATTACCGACACGGCAATTCAGACGGGCACCACGGTTTTGAAGGTCGGAAGCGAAATCCCCGTAAGGGGCAAAGGCTATGCGGCGACGGGATATTGCATAGGCATTAACGATTAAGTAGGAGGATTTGAAAATGATTTTGGATAAAAAAGGTAAAATCGGCGGAAAAATCAGCATAATCGACATAGCTGTAATATTGGCGGTTCTGATAGTAATAGCCGGCATAGGTATGCGTTACAGCAGCAAAATTACAAATTCAGTTCAATCCGACGCGGAATTTGAGTATACGATAAAAATCGACGGCGTAAGAATTTATACGGTGGACGCGCTGCAAAAGAAAGGCGCAATAACAGACAAAACAAGCGAGAAAAATATGGGAGAGATAATAGACGTTGATGTCAGTCCGGCTATGGTTGAGTCTGTAACGGCGAACGGTGAGATTATTTACGCCGAGCGCCCGGGATATTACACTTGCCTTGTTACGGTAAGAGCGCACGGAAAGGAGTCGGACGAAAATTATATCCTTGACGATACGACGGAATTGTCGGTCGGAAGGTCGGTGGATTTCTTTTCAAAATATATAAAGACCTCCGGTCTTATAATGAGTGTTAAGGTTCTTTAACGGAATGCGTTTTCCGACATACAATTATCGATATGAGCTTGAACATACTTATAATTAAAGGACTGCGGCAAGATGATTTGGAAAATCATTTCACCGCAGTCCTTTTTTATTATTAATTATTTCCGTTTTTAAGCTGTTCAAGCGCGTCTATATGAGAAAGGCTTATCTTGCCTGTTTTCTCGTCTATATCCATAACCTTTACAAGCATTGTGTCGCCCTCGGAGCATACGTCCTCGACCTTGTTTACTCTGTGGTCGGCGAGCTTCGATATATGGCACAAGCCGTCCTTGCCCGGGAGTATTTCGACAAACGCGCCGAAATCCTTTATGGTTTTTACAATGCCCTCGTAAAGAGCGCCTATTTCCGGCTCCTCGATTATACGCTCGATAGCCTCGCGCGCCTTTTGACCCGATTCCTGGTCGGTTGCGAAAATGTATATCGTTCCGTCCTCCTCGATGTCAATCTTCGCGCCGGTGTCGGCTACTATGCCCTGTATAACCTTGCCGCCGGTTCCGATTACCTCGCGGATTTTTTCGGGGTCAATTTTCATTGTGTCAACCTTGGGAGCATACGGTGAAAGCTCGGGTCTTACCTCGGGTATCGCCGCAAGCAGTATCTCGTCGATAATTTGGTATCTCGCATCTCTTGTTTTCTGAAGTGCTTCCCAAATTACCTCGTAAGGGAGTCCGTCGTTCTTTATATCAACCTGGATTGAGGTGATGCCCTTCTTTGTTCCGGCAACCTTAAAGTCCATTTCGCCGTAGAAGTCCTCAAGTCCCTGAATATCGACCATAGTCGTAAAGCCGTCGTCGGTCGTAATAAGACCGCAGGAAATACCCGCAACCGGAGCCTTAATCGGTACGCCCGCGTCCATAAGCGCGAGAGTCGAACCGCACACGCTGCCCTGCGATGTCGAGCCGTTTGACGATACAACCTCCGATACCACTCTTATCGCGTAAGGGAATTCCTCTTCTGACGGAAGCACCGGAACGAGCGATTTTTCCGCAAGCGCTCCGTGACCTATCTCACGTCTGCCGGGACCTCTCGACGGTCTTGTTTCGCCTACCGAGTATGACGGGAAGTTATAGTGATGAATATATCTCTTATGCTCCTCCATATCGATGCCGTCAAGACGCTGTTCCTCCGAAAGCGGAGCGAGAGTCGCGATTGAAAGCACCTGTGTTTGTCCTCTTGTGAAAAGACCGGAGCCGTGTGTTCTCGGAAGAACCGCAACCTCAGCCGCGAGCGGTCTTACCTCGTTTAAGCCTCTGCCGTCAACGCGTCTGCCCTCATAAAGCCAAGCGCGGACGATTTCCTTTTGCATTTTATAGGTTATCTCGCCGAGCTGTTCGCGGATGTCGGGGAATTCCTCCTCAAGCTGTTCGACAAGCTCGTCCTCGATAACGCCCATTCTCTCGTCGCGGATGTTTTTGTCGTCGGTGTCGAGCGCGTATTGAATTTTCTCGTATGCAAGCTCCTTTATTTTATCGTACAAATCGTGGTCTACGTCGTGAGCCTCGTATGTGAATTTCTCCTTGCCTATCTGCGCCTGAATATCGGATATAAACTCGCAGATTTTTATGATTTCCTTATGCGCGTATTTAATACCCTCAAGCATAACGCTTTCTTCAACCTCGTCGGCGCCCGCCTCAATCATTACGACCTTTTCCTTTGTGCCCGCGACGGTGACGTGCATACTGCTCTTTTCTCTTTCCTCAACTGTCGGGTTTATAACAAATTTATCGCCTATCAAGCCGAGCCAAACGCCCGCGATGGGGCCTGCCCACGGAATGTCGGAAATCGAAAGCGATACGGATGTTCCTATCATAGCCGCGATTTCGGGAGCGTTGTCCTGCTCAACCGACAATACGGTCGCTACAACCGATACGTCGTTTCTTAAATCCGACGGGAAGAACGGTCTGATGGGTCTGTCAATCATTCTCGACGTCAATATCGCCTTTTCGGAGGGCTTGCCCTCGCGCTTTACATAGCCTCCGGGGATTTTGCCTACCGAGTAAAGCTTCTCCTCAAAGTCGACCGAAAGAGGGAAGAAGTCTATGCCCTCTCTGGGCTGTCTTGACGCGGTTACGTTTACCATTACGACGGTTTCGCCGTAACGGACAACGCAGTGACCGTTCGCGAGCTGCGCCATTTTGCCTGTTTCGATAACAAGCGGTCTGCCCGCAAGCGTGGTTTCAAATGTTTTGTAATCGGTAAATTCCTTTTTCTTCATTAATACGTTCTCCTTTACATTATAAATTTGCGGGGCGCGCCCCGCTTAAATGAATCCGGATTAACGTATAAGCGCGGCATAAAACGCGCGCTTTATGCTCCGCTTATATGTTAATACCGGTATTCAAATTTTATCTAAAAATTAGGGCAAGCGAAAACCAATCCGCCTGCCCGAACTTAGCTGAGTCTTTATCCGAAATGCCGCTTTTGCCCAAACAAAGGACGGCGTTCGGGCAAGTTTTATTTTCTCAAACCGAGCTTTGCTACCAATGCGCGGTATCTCTCGATATCCTGATCCTTAAGATAGTTCATAAGATTACGTCTTTTACCTACCATCTTCAAAAGACCTCTTCTTGAGTGATGATCCTTCTTATGCACGTTAAGATGATCGTTATTCAAATGGTTTATTCTTTCCGTCAAAAGAGCTACCTGTACCTCGGGGGAACCGGTATCGCCCTCGTGTGTCGCAAATTCAGCGATAAGCTGCTGCTTTCTTTCCTTTGTCATCTTTTCACCTCCTATAATGAATGACCGCCGTATGCCGAGTAACCGTTGGTGAATCGGTAAACCGAGCATAGGCTAAAATTAAGTTTCAAAATTTCAATGTTTTTTAGTTTTTCTTTTCTCTGTTGAAACGTTTGTTGAACTTCTCAACTCTGCCGCCCGTGTCTACAAGCTTTTGCTTACCCGTGAAGAACGGATGACATTTCGAGCAAATTTCCACCTGAATATTCTCCTTTGTCGAACCCGTTTCGATAACGTTTCCGCAGGCGCAGGTTATTGTTGTCTGCTTATATTCGGGATGTATTCCTTCTCTCATTCTGCCGCATCCTCCTTTCTTTTGCTTTTTATGCGGAATTATACAGTGTGTCCGCACACCACCGATAAGTATAACACAGTATAATGT
>JAJPXA010000142.1 GCA_021205715.1 Bacillota bacterium | reverse complement strand
ACGATAAATAGTGAAATTCTTACCGCTGTCGTAAACCTTCACCGAACTCTTGCGGGATGCGTCGAGGTTGAGGACTACGATACGGTTTCGAATGAAATTGCCACCATTGTAGCGATGGATTATATCCTTGCCAAAAGACTCGGCATAGGATACGGCAGTATAGACAATAAGATAAATGATTTGCTGACGATAGCAATAGACAACAATCACGAGCTGGAGCTTGAGTTTTCCGATATGTCGGAGCTTAAGAAATACATATGCAAACGCTGAAAGGTTTTGCTCTCATATGATAATTCATTATGAGGGGAGGAATTTTTGATGAAAAAAAGATACGGAAGAATTACAAGCCTTTATATTTGGCTTGTCGAGGCGGCGGCGGCGCTTTTGATTTTATGCGGAGTCGCAAATATAATTTCTTCGCATTTTTTGGGAATTGCGCAGGTTGTTTTCGGTGTTTTGATATTGGCGGCGGCAATTATCATTGAAAAAATACGGGCGAAAAAAGCGGAGGAATATATAAGCGACGTTGTGCCCAAAACATCGGGCGATATATCCGTAAACGCCGTGACATCGCTGCCTATGCCGCTGGCTGTGACTCACGCCGACGGTGTTATACAGTGGTACAACACGCGCTTCTCGCAAATGCTCGACAACGACACCGACTTTCACGGAACGGTTTTCGCCAAGGTCTTTCCGAGCGTGAAATGGGGAGATGTGTTAAGAACCCGCGACGGAATAATTAAGGATGTAAAAATCGGCGGCAGACAGTACGACGTAATAAGCAGAGTCGTAAAAAACCGACCCGTTAAAAATTCGGTTAAAGAGGACGAGTATTCGATATACATTTATTTTGAGGACAAAACGCTTGAAAATAAAGCCATAGCCGATTATGAAAACAAAAAAACGGATGTCGCTGTTATATGCCTTGACAATTATGACGAAATATTCAGAAAGCTCGACGATATGGAGGAACAGCGCGAAAACGGAAAGATTAACTCCATAATAAACGATTGGGCATCGAAAAGCAACGCCGTTTTAAAGAAAATCGATAACGACAGATATTATATCTTCTTCGAACACAGCTATTTGCAAATGTACAAGGACAGCGGTTTTGATATTATCGAGAAAATTCGAAAAACCGGCGATGAAACCAAGCTTCCCATAAGCGCCAGCATAGGCGTGGGAACCGGAAACGACCTTAAAAACAATGAAATCGCCGCAAGGAGCGCGCTTGATTTGGCGCAGAGCCGAGGCGGCGACCAAGTCGGAATTAACGACAACAATCAATACTCGTTTTTCGGTGGACGGAATGTCGAATATGAAAAAAGCTCAAGGGTTAAAACGAGAGCTGTCGCGGAGGCAATTAAAAAATATATCGCGGGTTCCGACGCTGTGTTTTTGCTCGGTCATAAAAATCCCGATTACGACTGCTTCGGCGCGGCGATGGGACTTCAAAGCGCCGTAAGAGCGCTCGGAAAGACTCCGTATATAGTTATAGGCGACCATACGGAATCAATACGAAAGCTGTATAAGGAAATTTCGGAGATGCCCGAATATAAGGGTATGTTTATAGATGAGGACGACGCTTTGCAAAAGCAGACCGACGCGTCGTTGGTCATTGTTCTTGACACGCACAAGCCGTCGATGGTGCAGTCTTTGCGCCTTGTCGAACGGTCGAAAAAGGTGGTTTTGATAGATCACCACAGACGCTCGACCGATATAATCGATAACAGCTCGCTTATATATCAGGAGCCTTACGCCTCCTCAACGTGCGAAATGGTTACGGAAATAATCGAGTATATGTCAACCGCATCGTCCATTACAGCGAAGGAGGTAGAGTGCCTGTACACAGGCATTTTGCTTGACACAAAGAACTTTCTTGTCAAAACCGGAGTCAGAACCTTTGAGGCGGCATCGTATTTGCGGCGAATGGGTCTTAACACGTTTGACGTGAAGAAACTCTTTAATGTGGACAAGGACGAGTATGACCGCCGCGCCGAGATTGTGCGCACAGCGACGGAGGCGGCGCCGAATTTCGCGGTGGCGTACACCAAAAACGACTGGCCCAATATACGCGTTATAGCGTCGCAGGCGGCGGATGATTTGCTGAATATAAATTCGGTGCGCGCGTCGTTTGTCGTATATCCCGACGAGGGCAAAGCGTGCATAAGCGCGCGTTCTTTGAGCGATGTGAACGTGCATTTGATTATGGAATCGCTCGGCGGCGGCGGTCACGCGACAGTCGCGGCGGCACAGATTAAAGATACAAGCGTCGATGACGCGGTGGAAAGGTTAAAAAAGGCGATTGCCGAATATTTGGAAAACAATAAATGATAAATTTTGGATTTGCAAAGTAAGCATGCGCGCTGACGCGCGAAATAAACGGAGGTGGAAATAATGCAGGTTATTTTAAACAGCGACATTAAAGGAAAAGGAAAAAAAGGCGAGCTTGTAAAAGTTTCGGACGGTTACGCGAGGAATTTTTTGTTCCCTAAGGGTCTTGCCATAGAGGCAACGGCATCTAATCTCAACGATCTTAAGGGCAAAAGGGAAGCGATTGAGTTTCAGACCGAGCAGGACAGAAGCAAGGCGGAAGAAATAGCCGAAAAATTCAAGGAAATCGAGGTCGTAATATCGACAAAAGCGGGCGATAACGGCAAGCTTTTCGGCTCGGTTACGACAAAGGACATTGCCGAGGAGCTTACAAAGCAGCATCATATAAAGCTTGATAAGAAGAAATTCGTTCTTCCCGAGGGAATTAAGACCATCGGCGAGCATAACGTAAAGGTAAAGCTTTTTAAGGGTATAACCGGCGAGTTAAGAGTTATCGTAAAGCAGCAATAAATTATTAGGCGTATTTGGGGAGGTGATTTTTTTGGCGGATTCCGATAATCAAAATATATACGGCGGCGAGTCCTCGCCCGAGGGAATAATAGAGGAGAAGCAAATTCCGTACAGCAAAGAAGCGGAGCAAGCCGTAATAGGAAGCGCGATAACAAAGAGCGAATGCGTGGCGGAAATAGCCGATGTTATTACTCCCGATGATTTCTATTTTTACGCGAATAAGGAAATATTCACGGCGATTATGGATTTGTTCGATTCGAACATTATGGTTGATTTCGTTTCGGTTTCGGACAAGCTCGCCCAAAAGAATAAGCTTGACGCCGTAGGCGGCGTTGAATATTTAAGAAGCCTTATCGATGTTCCGACAACGTATAACGTTGTATATTATTCGGATATTATAAAGGAAAAATCCCTGCGCCGCCGTCTTATAGCAAACACGAATATTATCAAAGAAAAGGCATACGGCGACGGCAGTGATATGGACAACGTTCTGCAAAGTGCGGAGGAGCTTATATATGAGGTCGCCGCCGAGGACAGCAGTGATTTGCTGCCGATTTCCGATATACTTTTAGGCTCGTACCAACAGCTTATCGAGGACGCGTCAAAACCCGGCGGTCTTACCGGTCTCTCCACTGGATATACCCAGCTTAACAAGCGGACGGGCGGCTTTCACGGCGGCGAGCTTTTGATTATAGCCGGACGTCCGGGTATGGGAAAATCGTCGTTCGCGGTAAATATCGCCGAGCACGTTTCGATAAACGACAATAAACCGGTGGCAATATTCAATCTCGAAATGCCAAAGGAGCAGATAGTAAACAGAATCATATGCTCGCAGGCATATGTGGACTCCAACAGCATAAACACCGGCACGCTCAAGGCGGAGGACTGGGAGCGGATAGGCGATGTGATAAACTCAATCGCCAAGGCGCCGTTGTATATTGACGACACCCCGTCTATGACACCGGCGAAAATCAAAGCGAAATGTATACGATTGAAGCAGACGCGCGGGCTGGAGCTTGTTGTAGTCGATTATTTGCAGCTTATGCAGTCGGGCGGCAAGCACGACAGCCGTCAGCAGGAAATATCCGAAATTTCACGCTCGCTGAAAATTCTCGCCAAGGAGCTTGACGTTCCGGTAATCGCGCTTTCGCAGCTTTCGAGAGCAACCGAAACCCGTTCGGACAAGCGTCCTATGCTTTCGGATTTGAGAGAATCGGGAGCGATAGAGCAGGATGCGGATATGGTTATGTTCTTGTACAGAGAATCATATCAAAAGACCGAGGAGGCGGAATCCCGCCCCGATAATGAGATAGCCAAATGTATAATCGCGAAAAACAGAAGCGGTTCGGTCGGCGACTTCGACTTGTCGTGGTGCGGAAAATACACAAAATATTCAAATCTACAATATCGCAGCGAAGATGAATAGTGTTTTCGATAAGGTAAAAGAAACGATTATAACCAACTCGCTTATACAGCGCGGCGATTCGGTGCTGATAGGACTTTCGGGCGGCGCGGATTCGGTGTGTCTTACTCATATTTTAAGCCGCTTGGCGGATGAGTGGGAGCTGACGCTGAGAACCGCGCATTTAAATCACGGCATACGCGGCGCTGACGCGGAGCGCGACGCTCGATTTGCAATGAGATTTTCCGAGAGCTTGGGAATAGAATGTGAAATAAAAAACGCGGACGTGCCCCGGCTTGCCGAAAGCAAGGGAATTTCCGAAGAGCTTGCCGGACGCGGGGCGAGGTATGAGTTTTTTAACGAGGCTTGCGAAAAATACGGTATCAACAAAATCGCCACCGCTCATAACCGCTGTGACAACGCCGAAACGCTCGCTATGAATTTTATGCGCGGCGCGGCGCTCGCAGGGCTTTGCGGGATTCCGTACAGCAGGGGAAACGTTGTGCGTCCGCTGCTTGACGTGACGCGCGCCGAAATCGAGGAATATTGCCGTGAAAACGGTTTGGAATACGTTACCGACAGTACAAATCTTGAAAATCGTTATACTCGTAACAAGGTAAGGCATTATCTGATACCGCTTATAGAAAAGGAGTTTAATCCGAATTTCATAAACACGGCGGCAAAAAATTCACGTATCATAAAAGAGGACGAGAATTTTATCGCGCAATGCGCGGATGCCGCGTATAAAAAAATCGTAAACGGCAATTCGGCTGAAATATCGGAGCTTTTAAAATGCCACAGCGCTCTAAGAAGCCGAATAATACGCGCTATGATGTCGTGTGTTACGGATTTGAACGATGTTTCATCCGATTACATCGACGATATTACGGCGCTTTTAGAACGCGGAAAAACAGGCGCGTCGCTCAATTTGCCGCGCGGGGTTACGGCGAGGATTGAATACGGCAAGCTGGTTATAGAAAAGGAAAAAGCGCCGGGCGATTATGAGTATGCGCTGACTATCGGCGAGGAAGCTTATATACGCGAGGCGGGGATTTATATACGCGCCGAAATGGCGGATGAGCGTATAAACGACGGCGCGCGGTATTTTTCCGGAATGGGAGAGGCTGAACTCGCGGTCAGGAATCGCCGAAGCGGAGATAGGTTTTATCCTGCGGGGATGACGGGGAGCAAAAAGCTCAAGGATTATTTTATCGATGAAAAGATTCCGAGAAACCAAAGAAACACGATTCCCATTGTGACCTTCGGAGGCGAGATAGCCTATATCGTCGGCAGACGCGCCGATGAAAGGTTCAAATTTACGGGAAAGGGCATAAAAATATTCGTTTCGGACAAATCTATGTCTTGAAATATATGTATATATGTGCTAAAATAAGGGAAATAAACATTTGGAGGTAACAAATTGCAGAATAGATTCAAAGGTATAGGCGCGTGGGTGGCAATATTTATTGTTGTATATCTGCTGTACTCTTTTGTCGCAAATTCGCTTAACGCTTCAAAAACTATGATTTATTCGGACTTTGTAAGCGCGGTGAAGCAGAATAAGGTCAGCGAATTTGTCATAAACGGAACCGATATTACGGCGAAGATAAGCGATGAAAGCGGAGAAAAAACGTATAAAATACAGATTCCCTCACAAGAAACTCTTATGACCGATGTCGGCGAGGATTTGCGGGAGCAGATGGCGAACGGAACAGTTAAGCAGGAAGCGTATCAAAGCAAGATAAGCTCTTCGCTCGTGATTGATATTATCACGCTTATTGTATTCCTGCTTTTGGCGTTTATGCTTTTTACAAGACGCGGAGGCGGCGGCGCGGGCGGATTTACAAAGAGCCGCGCCAAGGTCGGATACGAGGGCGACGCGGTCAAGTTTTCCGATGTCGCGGGAGCGGATGAAGAAAAAGAAGAGCTTGCCGAGGTTGTGGAGTTCTTGAAGAACCCGCGCAAGTTTATAAATTTGGGTGCGAGAATACCCAAGGGAATACTGCTTGTAGGCTCTCCCGGAACGGGAAAAACGCTTCTTGCAAGAGCCGTGGCGGGCGAGGCGGGAGTTCCGTTTTTCTCAATAAGCGGCTCGGATTTTGTGGAGCTTTATGTGGGCGTCGGCGCGTCGCGCGTGCGCGATTTATTCGAGCAGGCGAAAAAGAACAAGCCGTGCATAATATTTATAGATGAGATAGACGCGGTCGGACGTCAAAGAGGCGCGGGTGTCGGCGGCGGTCATGACGAGCGCGAACAGACGTTGAACCAGCTTTTGGTAGAAATGGACGGTTTTGGCAAAAATGACGGCATTATAGTAATAGCCGCGACGAATAGACCCGATATTTTAGACCGCGCTCTTTTAAGACCCGGACGCTTCGACCGCCGAGTTGTTGTTGATTTACCGGATATGAAAGGCAGGGAGGAAATTTTAAAAATTCACTCCCGCAAAAAGCCGCTCGCGTCCGATGTGGATTTGGGACGCGTCGCGCGGGAAACCATCGGATATTCGGGCGCGGATTTGGAAAATCTTATGAACGAGGCATCGATTTTTGCCGCGCGCAGAGAACACGTCGAAATTACGAACAAGGATATAGAGGACGCGAACCTGAAGGTTATGATGGGAACGGAAAAACGTTCCAAAAAAGTGAGCGAAAAGGAAAAACGTCTTACCGCCTATCACGAGGCGGGTCACGCGGTGCTTGCGCAGGCGGCGAGCGACGGCTCAAAGGTACAGCGAGTATCGATTATACCGCGCGGACGTGCGGGCGGGTTCACAATGAATGTTCCCGATGAGGATGAAACGTTTAACTCGAAGAAAAAGATGTTAAATCAAATTGTAATGCTTTTAGGCGGCAGAGCCGCGGAGGCGCTCAAGCTTGATGATATAAGCACCGGCGCGTCAAACGACCTTGAGCGCGCAACGCATCTCGCGAAGCAGATGACCGTAAAATACGGAATGTCGGACGAAATAGGTCCGGTGTCCTATGAGAGCGGCGGCGAGGTGTTTGTAGGCAGAGATTTCGGGCATACTAAGGATTACAGCGAGGACACGGCGGCGCAAATCGACAAGGAGGTCAAGCGCATATTGACGGAACAGTATGATAAAGCCAAAGCCTTGCTGAAAAAGTACGACGCTCAGCTTGAGGCTGTGGCAAGGTGCTTAATGGACAGGGAAACAATCAACGGCGAAGAATTTCTTGAATGTTTCAATTCAGCGGTGAAAGGAGAGGAAATAAATGCAGGTAACTAAAGAAACGCTCATAGGCGAAGCGCTTAATATGAGTATGGACATTGCTCCGATTTTGATGGATATGGGTATGCACTGCTTAGGCTGCCCCGCATCGCAGGGCGAGTCGATAGAGGACGCTTGTATGGTTCACGGAGTAAATCCCGACGATATAGTCGAAAAAATAAACGCCGTTTTGGCGGATAAATAATTAAAAGGGACATTCATACGAATGTCCTTTTTAATTACGATTTTCGCGCGAAATTCCACATTGCTCTTGCCGTGCCGCGCATTAAAAATTTCCGCACGCGGCAAAATATATAAAATTTTCCTGTGTTTAAAATAAATATTGCATTTTTTTGCGGAGGGTGGTATAATATTTTTGTTGCGGTCGTATTTGTCTCAGTAGCTCAGCAGGATAGAGCACCGCCCTCCTAAGGCGGGTGCCGGAGGTTCGAATCCTCTCTGGGACGCCAAAAATTAAGCCGCGGGTTTTAAAACCCGCGGCTTTTGTGTTATTTTAAGATGTTTACCACAGTGCGACCCGGTCTTCGGGGGCGGTATACATTCCGTCGCTCTCTTTTATGTTAAAGGTTTCATAAAATTTGTCGGTGTTCGCAAGCGCTGTGTTTACCCTGATTTTGGCGGGACTGTGATTGTCGTAGGCTACGGTGTATTTTAAGTCTTCTCTTGTCGAATACTCACACCAGTTTTGAGCAAATGACGTGTAGAGTGCGGCATAATCGGGGTTGTCCGTGATTTTCGCTATCGCGTTTGTCACGCACTGTATCGCAAGCAGATCCGCGATGTTTTCGTCCGCCGTAAGCTCGCCGTCGACTCTTATTCCGGGCGCCGCTTCGGCGCCGTCGTAAAGCTCTCTCGCGCCGAGCGTCATATTCATAAACGAGTAGTACTCATCGGCGGTCATCCATCTTACACGCTTGCCGTCGGTATTGTACTCCAAGCCGTCACCGGTTACCGCGTGCGCAAGCTCGTGCGCTATTATAAAGCCTATGCCCGCCATATTTTCTTCATCCGATGCTGTCGGTTGATATAAGGGGGCGTTTAAAATTCCGCTCGGAATTGTTATATCGTTGCTGTACGGGGAATATCCCGCGTTTACCTCGTAGTTGTACATATACCACTGTGATTTGTCGACCGAAAGCGGCATTGACACGGCGCTTTGGGCGTATATTCGCCGTATAGCGGCGATGGTGTCAAAAAGCTGTCCGCCCTCGTTCTGCGGCGTTATATGCAGCTGTTCGAGCTCGCTTTTGTACGGTTCGGCGCATACCGCCTTTATTGTGATGTTATCGAGCTTTTCGGCGGCGGTGGTTTTTGTTTCATCACTCAGCCACGAGCAGGCTTCAATTTCCTCCTTGTATACGGAAATCAAAAGCTCGGTAAGCTCTGTGACGTCATTCGCATAGTCCGCGTTCGCGTATTGCTCCCTGTACATATTGTTAATATACTTTGCGAATATGCTTATTACCATTTCCCTAGCGTTCCATTCGGTCGATCTGTAATTATCGTCACCGTTTATGTCGGCGTAAAAATCACCCGCCGCATTTTCAAGCTCCTCGGTCAGATAAAACGAGTTTTCGTTCATAAGCAAAAATTTCGCGTATTCCTTGACCGCATCGATGTTGCTGTTTGTCCATAGGTTGGCGGTGGCGGCGGTGACGGCGAGGTCGTCAATATATATTTTTCCTGATTTTGACATTCCTGTCATATTAAAGAAATACGTCAAATCAAAATCCGCGTACAGCGCGTTAAGCTCGTCAAAGGTATATGTCAAAAGCGGTTGAATTTCGTAATTGTAGTCTGTTGCAGAGCTTTCGAGGTCAATATCGGACGCGTTGAAAACCTGTTTTTCAAGACTGTAAACCGCCTCGGCGTTTTGACGCGCCTCGGCTTCGTCTTCACCCGAGATTGTGAGCAGTTCGGTTATATAAGCGATGTAGGTTTCGGTGTACTCGCTGTTGCTCCCGTCATACGCTTCGGCATTCATAAACGGAGCCTGCGCCTCAAATATCTTTAAATAGCTGTCTGTATCGTCGGGGTCGATGTCCCAGGAAAAGCTAATAAGCAAAGTGACCGCGATATCATCGTAAATTTGCTCAAAGGCGCCGCCAAGCTCGTCCATATTTTCCGCGGCGTCGATCGCGTCCAAAGCGTCCTCGATAGGCTCAAGACCGACGGCGTTTCTCGAATCGGTATCTATGACCATTTTATAAAAATCGTTCATTTGCTGTTCCTGCGTGTCGATTTGATACGTGGTGTCGGAATATATTACCGAGTTTACGATATTGTCGATTTGAGCGTCGACTGTTTCCTGAATTTCAGCCAACGAGCCTTGACCGATGTAGGGCGAGTTATCGCTTGAGTCGAGAGCGCTCTTGTTTGCCGCCGCAT
Organism: Bacillota bacterium; assembly: GCA_021205715.1. GTDB lineage: Bacteria > Bacillota > Clostridia > UBA1381 > UBA1381 > 12844. The sequence continues at coordinate 1,427 of JAJPXA010000142.1, read as the reverse complement.
AAAAATCGTCGTTCGGATTTGACGCGTAAAGCGCGTAGACGCGGCTTATGAATAAGCTCATTTGCTCTTTTGTGACGTTGTCATCGGGAGAGAACGTTGTTTCGGAGGTGCCCGCGACAATACCCGCGTCAAATACCTGTTGGATTTCATCCAAAGCCCATTCGGGGATGTCGGTGAAATTGCCCGCCTCATATCCGACGCGCTTGTTGTTTCCGACAGGCTCGGGCAACTCGCCGAACGCGCGAGAGAGCATTACAAGCGCCTCGGCGCGGGTTACAAATCTGTCCTCGTTCAGTCCGCTTCCGTCGCCGTGAATGATGTCGCTTTTTTCGACCGTCGGATTATAGTCGTCCGCGGCGGTTAAAAGCATTTCCACAACCTCGCCGCGCGTGGCGTAATCGTTGTCCGCCGACGCGAAAACGGGGCACAGTGAAACCGTTAAAGCTAATGATAAAATAACCGTGAAAAATCTCTTCATAAAATCCCTCCGTAAGGTTAATATACGGCGATGCCGTGTAAATTATTATACCATATACTTACACAAAAGTCAAACAAGCGTCACCCGCGCAAGCGCCGCCGCGCGAACACTCTTGTGCGTTCCTCAAGGGTGTTCGCGTTTTCAAATGACGGTTAGATCACAGGAAAAGTATAAAGCTCAAGGCGATAACCGCCATACCGAGTATAAAGCCGATAATCGTCACCTTGCTTTTTTCGTACTCTCTCGCCATCGGCAAAAGCTCCTCGATTGATATAAACACCATAATTCCCGCTATCGCGCCGAAAAGTATTCCGAAAAGCGTGTCGTTTAAAAACGGACGGAGAATCACGTAGCCAATGACCGCGCCTATCGGCTCGGCAAAGCCGGATAAAAACGATACGAGAAACGCTTTTTTCTTACTGCCCGTCGAGTAATAAACCGGAAGCGACATCGCGATGCCCTCGGGAATATTGTGAATGGCGATGGATATCGCAATCGCTATGCCAAGATGCGGCTCTTTGAGCGCGGAGGTGAACGTTACCATACCCTCGGGGAAGTTGTGAATTGCTATGGCGAGCGCCGTTACGAAGCTGACGCGCGAGAGCGCGGCGGTTTTGTCACCTTCTTTTAAATTGCCTATATCGCCCTCGGCGCTCGGAATAAAGTAATCAATCAGCCCAATTAAAATCACCCCGCCGAAAAACGCGCACGTCGCGGCGATATATCCCCAATATTCGCCCATAGGCGACGACAGATAGGAATCCGAATTTGAGAACAGCTCAATCATCGATATGTATATCATAACCCCGGCCGAAAATCCGAGCGAGCCGGCAAGAAATTTTGTGTTGGCGCGTTTTGCGAAAATCGCGAAAACGCTTCCCAGGCTCGTCGCAAGACCGGCGATTAAGGTCAGTATTAACGCGAAAATAACATTAGTTTCCAATAAAAC
>JAJPXA010000139.1 GCA_021205715.1 Bacillota bacterium | reverse complement strand
TATGCACAAAATTTGATGAGTTTTTTATATATATTTAGACGAAAAAGCACTACGATTTGTTCCGAAAAATAAAAATTTATTTATTTTTGGCAAATTTCTTTCATGTTTTTCCTAATTCCGATAAAAATATAAGGCTGCGGACAGGTGTAAGCTCCCGTCAACAGCCTTTATTTAAAATGTTATTCCAATTATAATACGGAATACGGATTTGTCTTTTCGGTCGATTTGTCGATTGTAACGTGAGTCAGGTCATAATTATATGTGTTACCTCTTACGTAACTGAAGCACCAGATGCAAACCTTTGTACACGCCGACTGATAATACGCCGCTTTTTCAACGCTTCCGATTACCTTGCCGGTTTCGGTATCGGTAACGGATATATCCATTTCCTGGAGAATGTTGTTTACCGCAATCTTCACGGTATACCACTTATCCGTGGTAATATTCGCGAGCGTAATAGAGCTTGCGCCGTCCATAGCCGTAATTTGACTCGCCGTAAATGTTATGGTATTCGCAATGTAATCTGTGTTTGAAGTCGGGTCGCTGAACGAGCCTAACATAAGACCCATAGTGCCCTCGTGCATTCTTATGTCAAACTGGCAGTAACCGTAAGTCTGCGAGAAGTTCGATGTTGTATCTCTCTGATACATATACATTGAACCCGCACCGTCATTGCTTCCGGTCTTGTCACTGTTTGTGTACATATTGCAGTAATCTATGTCCAACTCATCATCATGCATATATGTTTCATAGTGAACGCTTGCCGAACCCTTTGAAAGCCACGGCGAATCGTCCAAAAGAATATTCAAGCCGTAATAACCCTTGTTTGCGGCTCCGCCAATGGCGCAGTCTGTAAAACAAGAATCTGTAATGTAAGTAGCGGAAGCTTCCGCATTGGCTATTATAGGCATAGCAATTCCCTGTACTGCCATAATCGCCGCCGATGCCGCCGCAATAAATTTCTTATTCATATTATAATCTCCTCTCCCTCTTATAAAGCTCAGACCACACAAATCACTGTGTCCTGTTTGAACCCTATATGGTTGAAACACAATATATTGTGCTTTTTTCACGTGCAGAGCACAAAAACTTTAAATTACTTTATGTGAATATTTTACAACAAACAGTTTTCAAAATAAATACAAAAACCCGTTGTAATTGTTTAAAAACAAGGTGTGGGCCAATACGCCGTTTTGCTATTTATCAACGGTTATAAGCTGCACCTCATTTTTCGTCAAAGCGTCCGTCCATTCCTCGGCAAGCTTAACGTCGGTTATCAAGGTGTCAATGCGCTCCAACGTCGCTATAATCGGGACTCCCAAACGTCCGAGCTTGTTATGGTCGCATAGAAAAATCACCTCATCGCTCATATCGAGCATTGCCTTTTTTATCTCCGCCTCTTCCTCGGACGAGTCAATTAAGCCGCGCGAAACGGTCACACCGCGGCAAGAGAAAAATACTTTGTTGGCATAATAATTATTGCGTATCGTGCTTTCCGCAACTCTGCCGACAAACGACATATTTTTCGGAGTCAGCTTTCCGCCCACGCATATAACGTTTATATAGTCGCACGACGCAAGCTCCGAAACTATCTTTTCGGCATTGGTTATAACGGTTATGCCGCGCTTGCCCTTTAAGTATCTCGCCAAATGCCACGCCGATGTCGACGCGTCAAGGAAAATCGTTTCGCCGTCGTGAATCATCTGCGCGGCGCGTTTGCCGATACGCTGTTTTTCGGCGTAGCTTATAATGTCGCGCTCGGTGACAATTTCCGATTCGGAATTGTCAACCAACGTAGCGCCGCCGTAAGTGCGCACCAGTATTCCCTGCTTTTCAAGCTTTTCAAGATCACCGCGTATCGTTTCCGTAGTCACGTCGAATTGCTTTGCAAGCTCCGTCACAAGCACGCTGCCGTTTTGAGTTATTATTTTTTCTATCTGATTCCTGCGTTCAATAGCAAGCATTGTTTCACCTCTTACCGAAAAATTTGTGTTTTGTTAAATTTTTGTTTAGTGGTGTAATGATTTGCGTTGAAAACCCCTCCGTCATTTGCTTCGCAAATGACACCTCCCCTATTAGGGGAGGCTTTATGTAGCCGACTATTCAAGGCTCCCCTTAGCAGTTTCGCTTTGCCCTATGACTTTGCACAGCAAAGTCAAAAGGCGTAGCGGCTTTTGCTCCTTGATTTTGCTTTGCAAAATCAAATAAGCAAAAGTGCTGTGGGGGAGCTGGCGCCGTTAGGCGACTGAGGGGTTTTAACGGGCGACCAATCCCTTGATTTGCAAAGCAAATCAAAAGGACCCCTACGAAGTAAATGCATTTTATACTCAAATGCGAAACGATAGTTTCGCACGCAGGTCAAGGACTGCAAGTCCTTGTGGGTTCTTGATTTCGCAAAGCGAAATCAAATGGGGCAAAGCCCCTGACGGAGCACGGGGCAGAGCCTCGCATAACACTCGCCTAAACAAAAATTTATTACTTCTCAAAAAAGCCGCCGCGGATTTCGGCGGCAGCTTTTGATTTACTTTATAAAACCACGTCCCACAATTCCGGATGGGGATTTGCTATAACCTCGGTGTTTATCAAAACACCGGACTCGGACGCTGTGCGCGCGCCGGCTTCAACGGCGGCTTTAACAGCAGCAACGCTTCCGGTCATCGACGCGAAGCATTTGCCCGCCATACCGCGAGCTAAACGAACCTCTATAAGCTCAATATCGCCCGCCTTAACAGCCGCGTCCGCGGCCTCTATCGCGCTCGCCGCGGTAAACGTTTCGACTATGCCGAACGCCTCCTTGCGCGTCGGCTCCGCAACACCGCATACCGCCTCGAACACTTTGTCGCCGAGGTTTCCTATAACAAATTTATCTATAAGCGCATCCTCCGCTATCAACTCCGCGCGGTCTGCCGCCGCACGTATTGCCGAAAGCTCTCCGCCTATTACCGTAACAAATTTACCCGGGCACACCGAACCGGACGAAATAAGCGTCACACCGGCGCTCTTGAGCATTTCATCAGTTACAAGCACGCCCTTTGATACGTTCTTTACTTCTACAACACCAATGGATTTCATTATCTTCGCCTCCTATCGCCTACTGCCTTTGGATTATTACAAATCTGTTTGTGACATCCTTTACCACTCCGTCTATACTCGAGTGCATAGTCGTTCCCAAATCCTCGTAGGCTGTCTGCGCCACTACATCGCCGACCTTTACCTTATCGCCCTTTTTGACCGTTGCGTCCGCCGGCTTGCCGACGTGCTGTTTAAGCTCTATATATACTTCGGGCGGATTGAATTCGATATATTTTCTTTCAACCTTGTCCTTGACATATTTTCTTATTCCGAGTCTGTCAATAAGTTTAGCCGATGACACAAGCCGCGCGCTTCTTTCCACGCGAACCTTTTCGGGCGCTTTATTGTTTTGACGGCGCAGTCCGTGCTTGCCGAGCAAGCCTTTAACCTCCATCGAAATCGCCTGCGGATCCAAATCCTGCTGACACGCTATAACCGTGCAGACCCCGCAGCCGCAGCATAAAGCCGACTGTAAAAATGCGCTCGTGTCATTCACTTCGGAATGAGATGCCGCGCGAAGCGTCTTATGAACGTGAATGTCATAGCCCAAAAGCTGACGCGGGCACAAATCCGAACACATTGTGCAGTTACAGCAAGCCGCTGACGCACGCTTCAAGGTTGAACGCATCGGGCGCATTTTTCTTTGAATAATGGGATGCGTAGTCGGGAAAATTAACAGCCCCTTGGTCGTCTTTGTTACCGCATCGGTATCCAAATCGACAAGCTTTCCCATCATAGGCCCGCCGTTTACAACGGTTTTGCCCTCCAAATCGGTATATCCCGCCGCTTTAAGCAGGTCAATGATTTTCATTCCGACCGGAGCCTTTATTGTCATATCCTCTTTTGTATCTCCGCCTATGGTTATGTATTTTTCAACAACCGGCGCCCCGTTGGTTATCGCGTTATGTATGTTATAAACCGTTTCGACATTTATAACCATAACGCCCACCATAACGGGAATCGCACCCTCGGGAATGATTTTTCCCGTGGTTTCATATGTAAGCACAACCTCATCGCCCGCCGGATATATATCCGGTATTTGATGTATGCTCACTTTTGTTCCGTCAAGCGACGCGACGATTTTTTCGTCAAGCAGGTGCATATTCTTGCCCTTTATGCCGATTATAGCCTCGTCCGCACCCATAACGTCAATAAGCACGTTTAATGTGTCAACAAGCGCCTGTAAATGATGCTCCAAAATATGATGGTCTACCATCATAAGCGGCTCACACTCGGCGGCGTTGACTACTATTTGCTTTACCTTATCAGAAAATTTTCTGTGCGTGGGGAAACCGGCGCCTCCGGCTCCCACAATGCCCGCATTATACACAATTTTCTGAAGCTCTTCAAATTCCATAGCGCCTTTTCCTTCCTAAAGAATTTTTCCGAATTTCATTCAAAATACATATATCTCAAATGATTTTGTTTACATTTATTTCTCAAATCACGATATTTTACCGCGGTAAAACACCCAAAACCACACGAATAAGACCTAACACTGCTTTTCGTCCAAAATGCCCACGATTACCGCGTCAACGGGAACAGTGTCATACTTTTTGAGCGCGACGCGCGCCGCGGAGCCTGTGGCGATTATTACATCCTCGCCCATACCCGCTCCGACGCCGTCGACAGCGACAAGGTGCTTATCCGTCAATTTTCCGTTTTCGATGCACTGTACCAGCATAAATTTGTAGCCGACAAGCGACTCCAGCTTATGCGTTGATACAACGCTTCCGTATACTCTTCCAATAATCATAATTCATCCTCTTAACCGGCGGCTTATATTAAGTCGCAATTTATTTGTTAAGAATTCTGACTCTGTCGCCTGTTTTTATTGCGCAGGCGTTCGCGTCATCCGTATCTATGTGCATTTCCGTGTTAAAATCCTCTCTGACACGCACCTGCACATCGTAAAATTTGGTGGGCTTTGAGTTTTCGATTTCAACGTCAACCAAATCGTTATCCTTAACACCGTATTTCTGTGCATCCTCCGGTGTAAGATGTATATGTCTGTTTGCTATAATACAGCATTCGTTTAAAAACACACTGCCCTTGGGGCCTACGAGCGCCATAGGCGCGCTGCCCTTTAACTCACCCGACGGACGAACCGGCGGCGACACCTTCAGCTTAAAGGTATCGGTTCTTGAAATCTCAACCTGCGACTGCGAACGTACCGGGCCCAACACTCTGACGCCCTCAATGGTTTTCAGACTCGGGCTTACGAGCGTTACACACTCCTCCGCCGCGAACTGGTCACCCATAAGATATTTTTTCGGGGTCAACTTATGACCTTTTCCGAAAAGGGTTTCAAGATCTTTCTCGGACAAATGCACGTGTCTTGCCGAAACTCCAACCTTTATCGTTCCCTCTTCTTCTCTTTTTTTCAATACGTCGGCAACAGTCTTAGAAATTATATTTTCCAAATAACTATTATCCATCATCGAACTCCAATCGCCTTTTTCAGGCTCAGTCCGCTTGCGCGGACATATAACCGCAGCCCGCGCAAAACGCGCGCGCCTTAACATTGTTTCAATAATCAAATAACCGCTCAAAAACTGTATCGGGTTTAATCAAAGCACAATAAACCAAGCCTTTGTAAATAAGAATTACCCAAAGCTTTGATTGTGAGAATATCGGTATGCCGAAAAGAAACTTTTCGGCATACTTTATCTCTCATTTTTTACCGATTACAATATGTAAGCGTTTTCGGCTCACTGTCAAGCGGTATTATCCGCCGAACAATATAATAGCCGAACAGCCTCGCTTTTTAATTAGTCAAGCGATGGCAAAATCTTTTCTACGTCGTTATGCGGACGCGGAATTACGTGAACAGATACCAACTCGCCGAGTCTTGAACCTGCTGCGGAGCCTGCGTCTGTAGCTGCCTGAACAGCGCCTACATCGCCTCTTACCATAACTGTAACAAGACCCGAACCGATTCTCTCTGTTCCGATTAAGGTTACGTTTGCAGCCTTAACCATTGCATCGGCAGCCTCGATTGCGGCTACCAAACCTCTTGTTTCTACCATACCTAAAGCTTCTACTGCCATTTTTTTATCCTCCTATTTTTTACCCGGGCATATGCCCTGATTGACTTAGTTTATTTTTTGCTCTTTCGAGCTGTATATCTAAAAGCATTTCTGCTTTTCGACCTGAATTTATATTCCGAATATCTTCGGCTTTTGCCGCAATGAAGATTGCGGCAATTGAGCATTAGCTCAATTATTTGTTTTCATCCGTCTGCTTTTTGGTTCTTGTACGGCGCTTTGGCGCGGGTTTTTTTACAGCCTCATCGGCTGTGCCGCCTACGGCGCCGACGTGAGTTCCCGCCGATTCGGTGTTTACCTTCGGCGCATCGTCCTCGTTCAAATGCAAAAACGGGAAAATTTCCGGATGCGGTCTTGCTATAACCTGCGACGCTTTATAAATCTTATCGCCGCACTGCTTTGCGCGGGCAACACCCGCGTCAACCGACGATTTAACGCTCGGTAAATCGCCTTTGACAACGATTGTAACCAATCGTCCGCCGAGCTTACGCTCTGTCGCGACAAATTCAACATCGCCGGCTTTTAGCATATCGTCAAGCATTATTATTGCGTGACCCAAACCGCTGACCTCAACAAGTCCGAGGGAAAAATTTGTATCCATTGCATTGCCTCCATTTGCTTTGCAAACGAAAAATCTCCATTCGCTTCGCTTTTCCGACCAATCACTTGCCGTGCAAATGAAAAGCCGTTAATCTGTAAATCATCACCATTTGCACAAGCAAACTAAATTGTAGGTAATATTTTTGCCACTTCGTCGTGAGGACGAGGAATAACATTAACCGCGTATACCTCGCCAAGCTCCCTTGCCACCTTCTCGCCCGCCTCAACAGCGGCTTTGACGGCGTCAACCTCGCCTTTAACCACTACGTTTACAAGCCCCGAGCCGATTTTTTCGGTTCCGACAAGGACAACCTGCGCCGCCTTTGTCATAGCGTCGGATGCTTCGATTGCACCGGTCAGACTTCGTGTTTCTATAAAACCAAGCGCTTCCATATCAAAACCTCCTTAACCGTTCATCGGTATATGTCCCACCTTGTGTTTGCCGACGCTTACGCGCTTTGCCATTTTCATAGCGTCGTCGGTCGGTGACGGGATAACATATTTGCAAATCAAGCCCGAAACCTTTTCGGCAGCCGCAGCAGCGGCGTCAACCGCCGCCTTGACAGCCGAAACACTGCCTTGAACCTTGACCGCCATAATAAGCGGCACCTCAGCCGTTTCGGCGTTTGCCGGCTTATTTGAATCTATAGCGATAACCTTAACGTCCGCCGCCTTTGCCGCGGCGTCAGCGGCGGTAATCGCCGACGTAAAACCGTACATTTCGATTATACCAATTGCGTCATTCATCTTTGTTCAGCCCTTTCCTTGTTTTTAAGGGTCAGATTAAATCTTTTCTGACATAAGCTATTTTCAAGCCTTTTTGAGCAAGATTTGTTTCGAGAGCCTCATTCATATCTTCAAGCGCAAATCTGTGAGTTATAAGCTCCTTAATCGGAAGTCCGATTGCGATTGCTCTTTTTAAGAAATCGAACGTCGTAGCGTAATCTCTCAATGTGTAAACCCACGAACCTACAAGCGTTATTTCCTTTGAGCAAAGGTCAAAGTGCGGATTAATTGTGGCATCGCCGCCGTTGATAAAGAAGCCAAGCTCGCAAAGTCCGCCGCCGTTTCTTATAAAATGGTAAATATTGCTGTGCGCTACGGGTGAACCGGTACACTGGAATGCGAAATCGGCAAGATAACCGCCGAACGCGTCTTGAACCGCTCCCGCAAGAGCGTCGATACCCTTGTAGTTCATAAAGTTCACCGTTTCATTGGCGCCCATTCGCTTTGCGAACGCCAATCTCTGCTCGTTGCCGTCAACCGCGACAATGTTTTCAACACCCATTGTGCGGAGAACCGCGATACAGATAAGACCTATCGGACCGCAGCCTTGAACGACAACTCTTGAGTTAAATCTCAAAATGTTTGTTGTCTTCGCTCTCTCAACAGCGTGTACCAATACGGCGCACGGCTCAATCAATATTCTCGAATCGAGGTCAAGGTCGCTTACGTTAAACACGGTCGAGCCGCCTCTTATAAATATGTAATCGCTGTACCAACCGTTAAGATGCACATCATCGTCCGGCAGAAGTCCGTAAACATCCGCGCCGCCGACATTCTGCTTGTTGAGGTCGAACATAGTAATATCGGGATCGTCCTTGAATATCATACAGGTAACAACCTTGTCGCCAAGCTTTAACGGCTTACCGGCGCTGTCAACCTTTACGTTCTTGCCCATTTTTACAATTTCGCCCGTGCCCTCGTGTCCGAGAACCACCGGAATAAGCGAAAACGGGTCGTTTTTATACTCGTGTGCGTCCGTGCCGCATACGCCGCAGCCCTCTACTCTTACGAGAATATCGTCATCGCCGACCTCGGGAATGGGATATTCCTGAATTTCAAAATGCTTCAATTCCGTCATCATCGCAACTCTCGAGGTCTTCAGAATCGCGCCGCCCGACGGAGCCGGAGCCGAGGCTTTCGGAGTCTGCGCCGGAGCCTGACCTGTCATTTCTTTTAATACCTGCTGCACCAAAGCAGCAATTTCGTTTTCATTTACAGCCACTTTTTTAACACTCCTTTTCAAAGTTATTTATCATCAAGCGTTATATAATGTTAAGCGCATCGGATAATACGCAGCGTCTGCTTCTTGTGAAGCTTCGCGGCGACGTTATGCCCTCGCCTGTGGGACCCGCTATCGTAAACGTCGTCCAACCTTCCGCATTAAAGCCTATTCCGGCATAGCTCGGAGCGTTCTTTACGAATATCGTCGTGCAGATAGCCTTCGCGTACTGCGTCATATGGTCAACGTGCTTTGAATGAAGATGCGCGCTGTGACGGTTGCCGTGCTCAGCTTTAACCGCCATTTCAACCGCCTCGTCAAAGGTGTCGACTCTTACTATCGGCAAAATCGGCATCATAAGCTCCGTTTGAACAAACGCTTGTGAAAATTCCGTTTCGCAGATTATACATCTTATCTCATCGCCGACATTAACGCCAATCTGCGCAAGAATCTTCTTCGCGTCGCGGCCTACCCAATCCTTGTTTATAACGCGCTTGGGAGTGTCGGTCGGCTTTTTCGGCTTAGACCAGGTCAAAACCACATCCTCAAGCTGCTTAACCTGCTCCGAATTTATAAGATACGCGCCGTTTTTGCGCATATGATGAATAAGCTCGTCGGCTACGTTTTTAAGTACAAAGCATTCCTTTTCGGCGATGCACGGAAGGTTGTTGTCGAACGTGCAGCCGTCGATTATATCCTTCGCCGCCTTGGGAATATCCGCCGTGTCGTCAACGACTACCGGAGGATTGCCCGCGCCCGCGCCGATTGCTTTTTTGCCGCTTGAAAGGAGCATTTTTACAACTCCGGGGCCGCCTGTGGCAACCAACATTCTTACCGACGGGTCGTTTACCATCTTATTCGATGTTTCCATCGTCGGATTCTTCACCGTGCAGACTATATTCTCGGGTCCTCCCGCCGCCAAAATCGCGCGGTTTACGAGGTCAACGGCATATGCCGAAATTCTCTTCGCGTGCGGATGCGGGTTAAATATAACGCCGTTTCCTCCCGCGAGCATACAAATGCTGTTGCAGATAACCGTACAGCTCGGGTTTGTCGACGGGGTTATCGCGCCGATAATTCCGTATGGCGCCATTTCGATAAGAGTAAGTCCGCCGTCGCCGGCAAGCGCTCTTGTTTCAAGGTCGGATGTGCCGAGCGTCTTGTCGGCTACAAGGTGATGCTTCAATGTCTTGTGATAAACATTGCCCATCTTTGTGTCCTCAACCGCAAGCTTCGCCATTATCTCCGCTTCCTCGTGAGTCAAGCGTCTTATCTGCGCAATTATATTTTCTCTTTGTTCTTTATTATAATGTCTGAATACCGTATAAGCCTTATTGCAGGCGGCAATCGCCTCTTCCATCGTGTCGAAAACACCAAGCTGATGCTTCGGCTGCGGAATGTTCGATAAATCCATATCGGAAAGAACATCCTTGACAATTTGGCTTATTTTCTGTTCATCTACCAATTTAATATTACCTCCTTCATATTTATTTAAAGCAGGCTCGCTTTATTTCATACGTGTTTTAAAATAATCCGCCGCCAGCTTCGCGAGCGTTATATCCTGCGTTTTCGTGCCGCCGGACACGCCTACGGCGCCGTGCGTTTTACCGTTTGCCTCAAGCGGATACCCGCCGCCCAAAAGCAGAATGCCGTTGCCGTTCGTAAGCCCGTCGAAATCGCCGCCGCGGCTTTTTTGCAAAGCGACGTGAGTGGGCATCCTAAGCGCCGCAGCGGTATACGCCTTATCCTGCGCCGCGTTTACACTTGCTATAAAAGCGCCGTCCATAGCGTGAAGCAAGATAGGGTTCGCGCCCTCGTTATATACCGAGATAACCACGTTAAGTCCCATTTCCTCCGCCGCGCATTCGACCGCGTAGGCAAGCTCTTTTGCCAACACAAGGGTCAGGTGCGACACCGGATTATTTTGAACACTCGGAGGAACATTGAGCTTTTCGGCGACCTCCGCCAAAAGCCGGTCTATGCTTTTCATACTGTACCTCCAAAATATGTACTATATTTAACAGATTACTTGTTATACTGCTCCAAAACTCTCTTTGTAACCTCTCTTACGACAGCCTCTATATCGCTGTTGTTCGAACAGGAACCGGTTTTGCAAACCTGTGACGGGAGCGGCTGCCAGCCGTGATATTCCGCTGAGGATTCAACGCTGTACTTTTCGTTCGCCTCTGTCGGTGACATTGAGCAGGTGTCATCGCCCTCATAGCATCCGGGGCAAAGCTTTTCCATCGGGTGCTTGCCGGGAACGCCGAAGTCTTTTCTGAGCTGAATGAGCTTTTTAACCTCGCCGCAGGGGATTTCCTTCGCGCCGCCGAGCATTGTCGAATAGAACATCAGCTTCGCGTAGAACTCGGTTGACTCCATTCTGAAGAACGCGGTGTTAAGGTCGCATCCGAATGAAAGCGCGCCGTGGTTTGCAAGCAAAATAGCGTCATAGTCCTGAAGATACGGTTCGAGCGACTCCGGAATTTCCATTGTCGACGGCGTGCCGTACTGAGCAATCGGAACCGCGCCCAGGAATATTACAGCCTCGGGCATAATGAGCTTGTCCAAGGAAATGCCCGCGATAGCGAACGATGTCGCAATCGGAGGATGAGCGTGAACAACCGCATTTACGTCCGGTCTTTCCGCGTAAACCTTAAGGTGCATCTTGAACTCCGATGACGGCTTCCATGGACCGTTTGCCTCCTTGAGGTTGCCCTGATTGTCAACCTTGCAAATCATTTCGGGCGTCATAAATCCCTTCGAAACGCCGGTCGGTGTTACATAGAATGTGTTTTCGTCGATTTTAACCGAGAAATTGCCGTCATTTGCGGCAACGAAACCGTCATTGTAAATTCTTCTGCCGATTTCGCACAATTCCTTTTTGATTTCGTAATCTGATTTATACATCTGATTCCCTCTTTTCTTTAATATTTTTTGTTTAATTTTGAT
>JAJPXA010000149.1:2034-11830 GCA_021205715.1 Bacillota bacterium | reverse complement strand
GGTTAATAATGTATTGTAATAAATGCGGCGCTGAAGTAAACGACGGTAATGCATTTTGCACTAACTGCGGCAGTCCTTTAAACAAAGCAAAAATTGAATTTGCAGAAAGAACTGAGCCGAAAGAGCCGCAAAATTTTAAAATTAAATGTATACGCTGCAGAAGCTGTGATTTGCATCCGCTCACAGAGGATATAACAACATCCAAAACAACGGGTTCGGATTTTTCTGTCGGAAAAGGCTGCTTGGGATACTTACTTATGGGTCCTTTTGGTATTTTATGCGGAGCATGCGGTAAAAATAAAAAGACAACTACCACAACAACTCATAAAAACTATTGGGTTTGTAAAGACTGCGGCTTCAAATTCAAAGATTTAGCCACGTTGGAAACCGAAATAAATACATATAAAAGCAGTCTGATATTAACATCTGTTGCACTGATTTTCTGGTGCATACTTATGATTTATATGATAATCTCTTTCAATTGTACGGCGTTTCTGCTTATATGCTTGGCGATCGGTATTGTTATTGGCGGAATAAATTTTTTTAGTAACTGGACTGCCATGAAAAATGCCCAAGAGGAATATGACAACACTAAGAGAATATTTATGGAATAATGATAAACGGCATATATGAAATCATATGGGAAGTCGGAAGGCTTTCCGGCTGTCATCAAATGCCGGAGCGGAGCTTTCATATAGGGAAATATCAATTTCCGCTGTGCGCGAGATGCACGGGAGTATTTGCGGGTTACATAATAGGAATATCATTGCTTTGGTTTATATTACTTCCCGTTTATATATCGTTGGCATTGATATTTGTTATGGGTATCGATTGGTATGTTCAATATAAGAATATCAAAATGTCAACCAACATACGCCGTTTAATTACCGGCTTAATGTGCGGTGTAGGATATATACATCTGTTGTGCTTCGCGCTTAAATTAATTGTGTCCGCTGTTGAGTATCTCATATGAAAAAATGCAAATTTCGTTTCTAAAACCACCGTTTTAGCGGTGGTTTTTGATTTACGGGCAATATTTTTATTTTTTCTATTTACATAGTTTAAAAATTGTTGTATAATATATTGTGAGGTTGATATTTATGAATTTTACGGCAATTGATTTTGAAACGGCGACGTCGAGCTTCACGAGCGTGTGCAGCTTGGGAATATGCGTTGTCGAGAACAATAAAATAATCGAGCGCAAGGAGCTTTTTATACGTCCCGAGCCGCTCGAATTTAACGAGTACAATATTAAAATACACGGTATTCCTCCCGCAATGGTTGAGGATAAGCCGACATTCGACGAATATTGGGGCGAAATCCGCCCCTATATCGAGGGCAAAACGGTAATCGCGCACAACGCGAGCTTTGACATACGCGTTCTGTGCAGTATGCTCGATATGTACGGCATACCCTACCCCGCGTTTGAGTACCTTTGCACGGTTAAGCTGTCGCAAAAAGCCTATCCCGAGTTGCCGTCGCATAAGCTGAACAAGCTATGCTCCGCGCTGGGTATTCGCTTTCATCATCACGACGCCTGCGACGATGCCTACGCCTGCGCTATGGCGATGCTTCGAATCGCGGACGACTACAGCCTGACCTCCGTTAAAAACGCGGCGGAACATTTCGAAATGGAAATCGGCAGCGTCTACCCCGGGTATCACTTCCCGTGCAAGAAAAACAAGAAGAAAGAAAAATCGGAAACCAAGAAAAAATCACAGCGTACCGCATCGGCGAGAGTTACCCGCGGCGCGGCGGTTCGCGCGAAATAACGCGCTTATCTTTCAGCGTTAAAAATATAAGGATGGATGAATATGAATAAAATCGAAATTTTATGCGCCACAATGAATCAATCCGATTTTTCGAAAATCGAGGAAATGAATATAAAAAGCGATGTCGTTTTCGCAAACCAAGCGGACAGATATGACTACAGTGAAAAGAAATTCGACGGCGGCACCGCGAAAATGATAACCACCGCAGAACGCGGCGTCGGCAAAAACCGCAACACCGCCCTGCTTTACGCGAGCGGCAGCATATGCCTAATCGCCGACGATGATATACGCTACAGCGACGATTATGTCCGAACGGTAACGCAAGCGTTCGAGGAGCTTCCCGACGCAGACATCATTCTTTTTAATTTCACCACGACAAACGAGGAGCGCCGACAGGCGCCGATAACCAAGCTCACGCGTTTCAGACGCTGGAGCAGAAGCGGCTTTGCCGCGTTTAACATAGCGTTCAGGCTTGACGCGGTGCAAAAAGCCAATATTTGGTTCTCCGTGCTTTACGGCGGCGGCGCTAAATATTCCTCCGGTGAGGACTCGCTTTGGATAAACGACGCCCTGAAAGCCGGTCTTAAAATATACCGCCACCCCGCGGTAATCGGCGAGGTCAATTTTGACGTTTCGTCGTGGTTTAACGGCTATACCGAGAAATTTTTTGTCGACAAGGGCGTTATTTACGCGAATATGCATCCGACGATATGCGGCTTGCGCTCGCTTGTTTTCCTCGCGACGCACACACGGCTCTATAAGGGTACATACACCTTTTCACAGGCATATAAGCTGATGAAACGCGGAATAAAGGAATTTAAAACTCATAATTAAAAAATCGCCGTCGGAAATGACGGCGATTTTTTACATCCTGATGTTATCCTTGCCGCTGAGCCACGCGGAATAATTAAATTCCTTTTCAAACGTGGAAAAGCCGCTGAAATCTCTGACGCTGTAATTTCCGACTTCGGACATACCCTCATACGCTTTGAGCTTGAAAAAATGGGAATCTCTTTCCTCATCCTTTGTAAAAATTATAAGACGCTTGCATTTTACGCTCTCAAGCGCCGCTATATCCTCATCCGTCAAAAATTTGTCGTCGGTGATTATGTACATATTTTCACGGTCTATTCTCTGTTTTCTGTCGTTCCATTTGCTTACCGCCGCGTCAAAATCGGGATAATGGTTGAAATATACCGTAATATCCTTGAGCCGTCCGACGGGATATGTGTACTGAGTGGTTTTATCCTCGACAAAATCGGCGTTTAAATAGGTGTCCATATCCGTTAAAAATTTCACTATATCCTGCGGCATCATCCATAAATTTACAGTCGGCGACATAAACCGCAACCCCAAATTGTTTGAAATCATACCTCCTATGCAGGCGGTGCATATTATCGACGGAGTCGGAAGCGAATAATCATATTCGGCGCGCATAGATTCAAGGTATTTTTTTCGCTTCGCCGCGATATGCGGTAAGTTCAGCATCTTGCTTTTTAAAGAGCGTTTTATTGCGTTTAAATCCATATTAATTCCTCCCCTGCCCAATTAATTAATCAGCATTTTCTCAAATTCCGCCGCCGCCTCGGAATTGTCCGCGGTTTTTTTGTATTTTTCTCTCTTAAAGTTCGCGATAACTCTCGTCAGCTCTTTTTCTATATCCTCATCGTTATTGGCGCACACATCGCCTATCCCCTCATTTTTTACCATCTCCACGGCGGAGGTTGTGTCGGTCGTAAAAACCGGAAGACCGAAGAATTTCGCCTCGCCGAACACCATCGGCGCCGCCTCGGCATATGACGGAACCAACAGCAAATCCGAGCGTTTGAAGTATGGATACGGGTTCGCGAGCTGTCCGAGAAAAATAATATCATTCTCAAGCCCGAGGCTTGCGGTAAGATTTTTCGCTTTTTCCGCTTCTATGCCGCCGCCCGCGATTCTCCATTTGAATTTCGCGCCGCTCTTTTTTATGCGCTCAAAAATCGGTATCATCCGCAATATCCCCTTTTCGGCGCTTATTCTCGACGCCGAAAAAATATTTACGACACCGTCGGTGTAATCCGCCTCATACTCGCCGCCCATACGCTCGAGCGCGTCGAAGTCATAGCAGTTGCGTACCGTTACCGCCTTTTCACGTGCGTCGGGAACAACCTCCAAAAACCGCTCGGTTACCGATTTTGACACCCCGACAATCCTATCGAAGCGCTTTGTCGTCTTGATATTATACGAGTTATTGCCCTCGTAATTCAGGAAATCGCAGTGTATAAAACACACCTTATACGGACTTTTAACGGAGTTTAACACAATCTCGTTACAGCCGCCGTAAAAAATATTTATCGCGCTGTTCTGCATAAACGAGATTGCGCAGTCGTATTCCCCTTTAAGACGGTACATTTTCGAGAGAATCGGAAATGTCAATTTAGTGCCGAATATCCGCGTCAAAATCGTCCAAAACGAGCGGTACGCGCCCGTTATTATTCCGTCGGACATCGCCTGGCGGTGGGTCATACCCATTATTCTGACCGCCTTACCCGCCTCGATTACCTTAACATTATCCGGCACCGCGCCGAGCAAATCGCCTGATTTATATAAAAGCAAAAGCGTGATGTTATATTTGTCCGAAACGGCATTCAAAAGATTCGCGAGCGATTTCTGAATCCCGCCGATTGCCATATTGTTATTTACAATAAGTATATTTTTTTTCATATGAATATCCCCTTGCAAACGGGCAAATATTAAATTTGGGCGCCGTTTTATATTTTTGTTATTTTACAACCAAATTTACAAGTCTGCCCGGCACAGCGATTACCTTTACCACCGTTTTTCCCTCGGTAAGGCGCTGTATTTTTTCACTGTTTAACGCTGTTTCCTCAAGTCCCGCCTTATCTATATCAGCCTTTACGGACAGCTTGTCCTTTACCTTGCCGTTAATCTGCACGACTATCTCTATCTCATCGTCAACCGTTTTCGCCTCGTCATATTGAGGCCACGGCTCGATTGACAAAAATTCGCTGTCGCCGTATTTCTGCCAAAGCTCCTCGGTCATATGCGGTGCGAACGGGTTCAAAAGCGTTATAAGCGTTTTATATTCGCCCTTTGTAACCTTTCCGATTTTCGAGAGGTCGTTTACAAGCGACATAATCGCGGCAATCGCGGTATTGAACTTCATTCGCTCAATATCCTCGCTTACCTTCTTTATCGTCTTGTGCATCGCGCTCTCCGCCTCGGTACTGTAACCATCCTCATCGGTTACGATTGACTGCAAATTCCATACTCTTTCAAGGAATTTATAGCAGCCCTTTAATCCCTGCTGTGACCACGGCGTTGACTGGTCAAACGCTCCGATAAACATTTCATAGGTTCTGAACGCGTCCGCGCCGAACTCGTTTACAACATCATCGGGATTTACCACATTTCCCCTTGACTTTGACATCTTCTCGTTGTTCTCGCCCAAAATCATACCGTGAGAGGTACGCTTCATATACGGCTCCTTTGTCGGAACCACGCCTATATCGTACAGGAATTTATGCCAGAAGCGAGAGTAGAGCAGATGCAGTGTCGTATGCTCCATACCGCCGTTATACCAATCGACGGGCGACCAGTATTCAAGCGCCTCTTTTGACGCCAAAGCATCGTTATTATGCGGGTCCATATATCTCAGGAAGTACCAACTTGAGCCTGCCCATTGCGGCATTGTGTCGGTTTCGCGCTGAGCCTTGCCGCCACACTTGGGGCAGGTCGTGTTTATCCAGTCATATGCCTTTGCAAGCGGCGATTCGCCGTTCTCTCCCGGCTCAAAGGTTTCAATCTCCGGCAACTCAAGCGGCAACTCGCTTTCCGGAATTGCTACCCAACCGCACTTATCGCAGTGTACCAACGGAATAGGCTCGCCCCAGTAACGCTGACGCGAAAATACCCAGTCGCGCAGCTTGAAGTTTACCTTTCTCTTACCGAGTCCCTCTTTTTCAAGCCAATCTATCATTGTCGGAATCGCCTGCTTTACGGGCAGTCCGTTAAGGAATCCGGAATTTACCATATTGCCCTTATAAACGTCCGTGTAAGCCTCCTCCTGAACATTCTTTCCGCCCGAAACAACCTCTATAATCGGAAGATTGAATTTCTTCGCAAACTCCCAGTCGCGGCTGTCGTGCGCGGGAACCGCCATAATAGCGCCCGTGCCGTAGGTTACAAGAACATAGTCGGAAATGAACACCGGCAGCTTATCGCCGTTAGCGGGATTTACCGCGTAAATGCCCTCAAGCTTAACGCCGGTCTTTTCCTTTGCAAGCTCCGTGCGCTCAAATTCGGACTTTTTCGCCGCCGCCGCTTTATATGCGAGAACCTCGTCATAATTCGTTATCGAGTCCTTCATTTTTTCAATCAGCTGATGCTCCGGCGACATAACCGTGTATGTCGCGCCGAACAGCGTGTCCGCGCGGGTTGTGTACACAACCATTTCATCGCCCGTGGATAGCTTGAATTTAACCTCCGCGCCCTCGCTTCTGCCTATCCAGTTTTTCTGCTGAGTTTTTATCTTTTCAAGGTAATCAACATCGTCAAGGTCGTCAATGAGCCGCTGCGCGTATTCCGTGATTTTCAGCATCCACTGGCTCTTTCTCTTCTGAACAACCTCGCTGCCGCAGCGTTCGCACACACCGTTTACAACCTCTTCGTTTGAAAGTCCCACCTTGCAGCCGGTACACCAGTTTATAGGCATCTCCTGCTTATATGCAAGACCGTGCTTGAACATCTGCAAAAATATCCACTGCGTCCATTTATAATAGCTCGGGTCGGTCGTGTTTACCTCTCTTGTCCAGTCGAATGAAAAACCGAGCATTTTAAGCTGACGCGTAAAATTCGCGATATTTTTTTCGGTGACAATTTTCGGATGAACCTTATTCTTAATGGCAAAATTTTCCGTAGGCAGACCGAAAGCGTCCCAGCCTATCGGATAAAGCACGTTGTATCCCTCCATACGGCGCTTTCTCGCGATAATATCAAGCGCGGTATAGCTCCTCGGGTGCCCTACGTGCAAACCCGCTCCCGACGGATATGGGAACTCAATCATTGCGAAAAATTTTTCCTTTACGCTGTTGTTTTCAGCGTGGAAAATACCCGCGTCCTCCCATTTGTCCTGCCATTTTTTCTCGATAGCCTTAAAATTATAGGTTTCCATTTTTCTTATCTCCTTATCCTTTATTATTCATCCTTATCGTTTTCAAGCGCTCCCGCGTCGTCCCACAGGCGCTCGATCGAGTAAAACTCGCGCGCCTCCTGCTGCATTACGTGCACGATTATATCGCCGTAATCCATCAATATCCAACTGCCGCCGCGATAGCCTTCCTTGTGCTTTACCTCGTAACCCGCGTCAAGCATCTTTTCCTCAACCTCATCCACGCACGCGCGAACCTGTATCGACGACTGACACGACGCGATAACAAAATAATCGCCGAGTGATGTCTGCTTTGAAACATCGAGTATTTCAATATTTGACGCTTTCTTATCCTCAAGCGCGTTTTTTATAATTTGCAGTCTTTCATTTTCCATATCCGTTCTCCTTTATTTAAAATCAAATCGTTCCACATACATATCATATTCGGGTGGATTGTGCTTCGGCGCCCGCATTGAACCGCCAACTGCTCGCGGATGCACATTATAAGCGCTTCATCCAAATCCGCGTCAACCTGCCGTCTTAAATCCTCGACACCGTCAAAATCACGGCTCGGCTCGGTCATATCGGCGATATATATTATCTTTTCCAAAAGACTCATACCGGCTCTGCCCACGGTATGATACCTTATCGCATTAAGGATTCCCTTATCCTTTATCTTATAATCCTTTTTCGCTATCGCGCGTCCCAAAAAGCCGTGAATTACCGGTGGACATTGCAAAAGCGCGTCGTCGAGCTTAACGCCGTAATCGGCGCACAGCGCTATTTGCTTCTCAATCGGGTAGGCTTTCGCGTTATCGTGCAGAAGTCCCGCAAGGTATGCCTTATCCTCATCCGCACCGTATATCGCGGCAAGGCGCCTCGCCTCGTCCGCAACGCCCAACGAATGGATATAGCGCTTTTTCGGCAGTATTTTTTCAAGCCGATTTTTGATTTTTTCGTAATCCGACGGCATAATGTCACCTCTTGTAAAGATTATTTTCATTTATATATTTCAGTACCTTTTTATCCACCATATCCGAAACATCGCCGCCCGCTTTGAGCCTTTCGCGTATCTCGGTTGACGATATGTCAAGCACCGGCGCGTTAATGCACACTATTTTCGCGCCGAGCCGCTCCCTTACCCTATCCGCGAGAGTAAGGAGCGTTTTTTCGCTCGTTCTCGGATACACCAAAAGCGTGCAAAGCCTTGCGATTTCCTCCGGACGGTACCAATTTTCGATATACGAAAGCGAATCCTCGCCGATTATAAAGCATATCTCGTCATCGGGGTACTTGCCCTTGAGATATTTCAACGTATTCACAGAATACGAATATCCGGTTAAATTCACCTCGTAATCGCTCGCGGAAAATTCGGGTATATCCTCAACCGCGAGCCGCGTCATTTCATAGCGCGCCGCCGCGTCGGTAACGCCGGATTTATGCGGCGTGTTGCCGGCGGTCATAAATATCACCCTGTCAAGCCCGCATTCCGCCGCCGCGCTTTTTGCAAGCGCGATGTGCATATTGTGAATCGGGTCAAAGGTGCCGCCCATCAATCCTATCTTCATTTTACCCGCTTCAGCTCGATTTTTCGATATTTCTCATCCTCCGACTCGCGGTATAGGATGAATTTGTTTCCTATCGCCTGCACAGGTTCCGCGCCGAGCCTTGCCGCCGCGTCATTGCACGCGGTTTTGGTATCGAGCAAAGCGCTCTCCAAAATATGCACCTTTACTAACTCGCGCTTATTGAGCGCCTGCGATATGCCCTTTAAAAGCTCGTCCGTTATCCCGTCCTTGCCTATTTGAAAAATAGGCTCCAAATCGTGAGCGATTTTCCTCAAATACGCTCGTTGCTTGCTTGTAATCAATTCATATTCTCCATTCTGCTGATTTTATTCAAATTTCCATATCTGCTTATAAGTGAAGCGCTTATCGTCTATCCTGTATTTTTCCGGCAACTCGGGGCCGCAGCTGTGCGAGCCTATGCCGCTCATACGGTAATCTATGCACAGGATTGTTTTATCCGATTCTTCAAGCTCGTAATTATGCCTTTTCACGTCAAGCTCCTCTTGAGTATAGCGCGACGCGTTAAACGAGAAATTATCCGCGTATACCGTCCAGGTATAGCCGTCGGCGATAAACCGCGCCATACGGCAGAAGCAGTGACTGCCGTTTTCCTGCGGGAAAATATAGTCCTCATGCATCTCGTCAACATCCGATTTGAACAATCCGATATACGATGCCTCGTGCTTGTCCTCGTAGCTCTCATACGGGCCGCAGCCGTAGTATTCGACCGTCTTAACGTCCGTTTCGGCGCGTATGCCGAACCTCGGCAAATACGGCATATCCTCGTTTTTATCACATTCACAGCTAAGCTCAACCGTGCCGTCGGGGTATATCTCCCAATCCGCCTTGACGCTCACGATATATTTGCAGTGCGCCGCCGATATTGTAAGCTCAGAGCGAATTACGACCGTGTCGCCGTATTCAACCTCGGCTTTGCGGCAGTTTACCGCCGCGCGGTCATAGCCGCCGCGCTTCCACATCATACGAATATGCCTGTCGTTGTCCGTCGGCGCACGGTATATGTTCCACTCGGCTCTTGTGTTTATTATATCGTTTCCGTTTATGTTCATTTTCTCAAAGCAGCCCTTGAGCTTATCGAAACGGTAGAAAAAGTGATTTCCGTTCACCGTTATCTTCGTGCGGTTTTCGGACACCTTTATATGTCCCTCTTTGCGCGTTTTGGGCACCGCATACGCGCCCGAAAGCGGCAATTGGTCAAATCCGAGCGGGTGACCGTCCGCGGTCAATGCGCGGCTGCCCTTTTGGGTATAATATATATTTATAAAATATTCCCCGTCCGCAAA
>JAJPXA010000149.1:0-2024 GCA_021205715.1 Bacillota bacterium | reverse complement strand
CTCGCGCGGCGGTATATCGGGCATTTTAATGTCGCCGCCCGCTATAACCTCACCGTTTTTTAAAATCTCGTATCTCGCCGCGGCAAATTTCGACGCGCTCAAAAAATCAAGCGTGTTTGTAAGAGCTATTTTACCGTCTTTAAGCTCCGCTTTTATCGGTCTTAACGCGTTTTTGTACTCGCGCAGTCCGTTATGCGGCACTCTGTCCGGGGACACCAAGCCGTCCACGCAGAAATTATCGCTGTGTATAACCTCGCCGCTGTCGCCGCCGTACAGAAATTTCTTGCGCCCGTTTTCCTCGCCTGCGTATACCGCGTGGTCGCACCATTCCCATACAAAGCCGCCGGCAAAGCCGTCATATTTATAAAATCTGTCAATATACTCGCCTATTCCGCCGGGGCCGTTGCCCATAGCGTGCGCAAACTCGCACAAAACAAACGGCTTTTTGTTTTTGCCGTCCGCAAAATACTCGTCTATCATCTCGGGCGCGGTATACATTTCGCTGTGAACGTCGAGCATACTCACATCGTACTCGTAATTCCCGAAATACTCGCTGAACTGCTTGCGGCTGCCCTCGTAATGCGTGACGCGGGTGTCGTCATACGCTTTTACCCACCTGCCCGCGTTTTCAAAATTGGGACCGTAACCCGCCTCGTTGCCGAGCGACCACATAATAACCGACGGACGGTTTTTGTCGCGCGTCACGCACAGCTTGACCCTGTCAAGGTGCGCCTCGCGAAATCTCTCGTCGTGCGCCATCTCGCTGAACGCACAGTAATTGCCCTTGGGGATTGTGTGCGTCTGCCCGTGCGTTTCCAAATCCGCCTCGTCGCAAACGTAAAACCCGTACTCGTCATACAGCTCATACGCCCACGGCGCGTTCGGGTAATGGCTTGTGCGTATAGCGTTGATGTTATGCTCCTTCATAAGGCGCAAATCAGTCATAAGCTGCCCACGCGAAATCGCGTACCCCGTTACGGGGTCGCTGTCGTGGCGGTTTACGCCCTTTAATTTTATCGGACTGCCGTTTAAAAGCAGAACCCTGTCCTCTATGCTTACCGTTCTGAAGCCTATTTTTTGCGGTATTACCTCGCTTTCGGTTTCAATAAGGAGCGTGTAAAGATACGGCGTTTCCGCCGTCCAAAGACGCGGATTTTCAACCGCAAGCTCGACACCGCCACCCTCGGCGCTCCGCACCGAGGCAATTTCATTTTCACCGTCCAAAAGCGTATAACGCGCGGCTCCGCCGCCGTCCTTTGTTATCGTCACAACGCCGTCGGCGCCGGCTTTTATGAAAAAGTCGCGTATATGGTTTTTCTCGCGGCGCAGGATATACACATCGCGGAAAATTCCGCTCATACGGAATTTGTCCTGATCCTCCAAATACGTTCCGTCACACCACTTCAAGTTTAAAACGCATATCTTGTTTTTGCCGTCGAGAAGCTTGTCCGTAATATCAAACTCGCCCGTGCAGTGCGAAACCTGATCATAGCCCGCAAACTCGCCGTTTACCCATAAATAATAGCACGAGTCGACACCCTCAAAATTTATATAATACTTTTCGTCCGTCTTTTTAAGCTCAAATTCCTTAACGTACACCGCGCAGGGATTGTCGTTGGGCACATACGGCGGCTCGAACGGTATCGGATATGTCGAGTTGACGTACTGATTTTCGTCATAACCCATCATCTGCCAGCAGGACGGAACCTCGACGGTATCGGGCACATCGTCCAAGTCGTAAACATCGTACATACTGCCGTAATAGTGAAATTTCCACTCGCCGCAAAGGTCGATATATCTGTCGGACTCGCGCCTGTCCTTTGAAACGGCGCTCCTATCCGAAAACGGTATATAATACGCTCTCGGCTCCTCGGTGCCGATATGAAGCGTTTTTAAATTTTCAAAATATTTTTCAATCATCTGTTTTACCTCGGTAAATTCATTGCCGGTCGGCATACATATTAATAATTATATTACATACGGCGATGAATTTCAAGTATTTTTACCATATTTTATATCAAATA
>JAJPXA010000193.1 GCA_021205715.1 Bacillota bacterium | reverse complement strand
AGCCGCCGCAGTCGAAGCTCTCCAAATCGGTATCGTCAAACGCGCCGCCGTCGAGTGTTTCACCGTCCTGCGCCTGCGTAAACAGCCCGCCGTCATAAGACACAACCCCTATCATCGCATAAATCGTTTGCAGCTCATTAAGCAATCCGTTGATAATGTTTCCCGCATAGGCGATGTATGCTGTAAGAGAATCGTTCGTTTCTTCGTCGGCCGCTTTGCGCAAAGCCGCCTCATCGTCAAGCTTCGTCTGCGTAACCTGCTCCTCTATCGAATCCCACTTCGCGGCGCGCTCCTCGGTTATGCTATCCAGCACGTCTATATTATCGTGCGTATGTGCCTGTTCCCGCAATGTCGAAATCCCGCTTTCCGCCGCCGCGACACGGCTTTGCAAAGCCGTGTCGGCAGTTTCACGCGCCGTAAGCTCCGCGTCAATCTGCTCCTGCAAATCCGCGTCAGCCGCCTCACGCGCCGCCGCCTCCGTGTCCAAATTCGACTGCACCGCCGCCGCGTTTGTTATAGCTGTAGACGCGCGGTCATAAGCGCTTTTCACCGCCGACGGCGCAGCCGCATACCCGCTCGAAACGCCGTTTGAGCTTGTCACGCTCGCCGAGAGCTTTACGTGCCCCAAAACCGAACCTGCCGCCGCAGTTCCCGCGTGAGTGTCCAGATTTGCCTGTAAAACGCCGTCCGCATCCTCGCGCGCGGAAACCTCATCATTATGCTCATCCTGCACCGTTTGAAAATTCGACTTTACCTGTCCCCACCAATTTTTCAGTTTTGTTGTCCCGTCAAAATCAAAATCCAAATTCAAATAACATCACTCCCTTAAGATATCCTCCAATTCAAGCCTATTTTTTTACCCATCTGCGTCAGATAAAACACCTCATCCTTTTTGATATTGCCTATCGTAACAGAGGTTTCGAGCGGCTCATAGGGATAACTTTCTATTTTCGTTATGCGCTCCTCGTACTCCTCGCCGTCATCGTCCTCAAAATACACGGCTTTCCCGAGATACGGCTTCTCATACTCGCCGTACCACTCGCTGTAATCCTCATACGCCGCAAGCCGCGACAAGTCTATTATCTTCCCCTCTATCGTGACCTTCGGCAAATCAATACGGTTCTCGTTGTCGCTTGAAAACTCCCAGAGCGCGTAGCTGTACAGCGTCGCCGCCGAGGCAACATCCGAAAAATCCTTATATCCCTCTTTAAGCCCGTATTTCTCTATGCTCGCCTCGTTCTCTATATACGGCAGTCCGGCAGGATTCGCCGATGTCATAACCGCGTCGCTTTCCCCGTAAGCGTAAAGCCGGTTCACCATCTCCGATATATCCTTTGTGATTGTGATTCCGTACAAATTCTTATCCGCCGACAATCTCAGTCTTTCTTTCTGCGATACCGTCCCCGTATCACCAAGATAGGTCACAAGCGCTATATTGTAATTGTCGCGGTAAATCTCGCCCATCCCCGCGCACTCGATAAGACTCTCGACAACCGAATACGGCGACGTTTTATCGACCGCCTCAAAATCCGCCAGAAATCCGTCGGCGCCGAGCCAATCCATACCCAAAGCATCTGTGTCGTCCTCGCTCATAACCGTAAAAACCGTGCCCTCGAATGCTTTTTCAAGCACCTCACGCGGCGAAACGCCCGACATAACCTCAAACGCGGGTATATGATATGTCGGCGCGTCGGCGTCATACACGTGCAGACAGCTTAATTCAAGCATACAATTATCCGCGGACTTCGATACCGTCATTATTCTGTAAAGCTGCTCCTCACATTCGACTATTCTGTTTACCGTTATCTCCTCCGCCTTGCCGTTGTTCAAAGGATACCGAAAGCTCAAGGTGTATTGAGAGTTAATCTCCTGCGTCACTTTAACCTCCGCCGCCTCATACAGTCCGCAAATCCACTTCCCGTCCTCCGAAAGCTCGATTGTATCAAATTCATATAAATTAAGCATTTAATCCTCCCATTCGACCGAGTCGAAATCCAAATCCCATACAGCCTGCGGCGTAAAATCAACCGTCACCGTACAGTCAATATCATCCTCGGTATTGTTTACTATGCGCGCTGTGACTGTCAAGCACGGATTCTCTCCCGACATTTCAAAAAATTCACCCGATATATCCATAACCGTGCCCTCGCCTCCGTCGACGGTCACCTTCTGCAAATCAAAATCCACTGCAATCGACGGATGCGCGCCGGAGCTGTCGCGCGCCTTAACGCTAAGCTCGCGGCTGCCGCAGTCAAACACAACCGAGCTGCCGCCGGTGCTGAAATACATATCCGGAACAACCAAATCCTCATCCGCCGCCGTAATTGTAATCACGGGTCTGAACGGTCTGTCGCCAAAGTTCGGCACAGTGATTGTAACATCGTTCGATGTCACGCCCGGAGCCGCCGCAAACGTGTGCGTGTAAAAGCTCGGCATATCAAGCGGTATGTTGCTCTCAAGCGGCAGAGGATCGCCTATAAGCGCGCCGTCAAGCGTGCTTATTCTCGAATACGCGAATGCCGAAACCTTAAACTGAACCGTCACAACCGCGCTTTTGCCGCGCCGCTCGGGCGCGAACGAGATACTGCCGTCGCACCGCGCCGTCCACCTTACGTTCGGCGTATCGTCAAAAATCAAATCCCCGCCGCCCAAAAGCCATACGGCAATTTTGCCGATGCTTTTTTGCAGCTCCGAAAGATTCTCGGCGGTGATTTGCAATACCTCTGTAAAAACGCGCTCCTCATAAAAACGCCGCTCATACGGATTAGCCTCCGAAAAATCATACGTTCCATCCATATACAAAGCCGAATACGTCTTTGTCTTAGCCGCCGGAATAATAGGTCTGTCCTGAGTTTTCACGGTAATACCGTAAGCGCTCGAATGAATACCCTTATATGTAAAACCTGTTCTCATTTTAATCTCCGTTCCGCCGCCCCACGGCGGCACAAATCATCGTGCGAAAAAGAAGCCCTTAACCGTAATATCCCGCAGATATCGTATATTTGCGTTGTGCCGCGGATGAAACGCTCGACGCGTTCACTGTCGAATTATCGTTATACACGCTTACGGACACTTGACTTATCGCAGACACTATGCTTTCCAAAAGTGTCAGCGCTCGCGTCTGATAATCTGCCGACGCCGCCTCTATACTGCCGCATATATCGGTAATATCTATCCCGTAGTCGCGTATCGCCCAAAGCGCCTTCTGCTTGTCAGCTTCCGCCTCGTCATATGCCGCCTGCAAATCCTCGAGTGTCGCCTGATGCTCCTTTTCAAGCTCGTACAGCTCCTCCTCACGCTCAAGGCTTTCAAGCTCCTCCTGCAATTCTTTATACTTTTCTTGTCCCTTGGCGGTAACGGCGTTTTCATACAGCGCCATCTCCGCCTTGACATCCTCAACAGACTTCGCGCGGTCCTCGACCTCCCAGCTTTCGCGAAGCGCGCTTTCCTCATCCGAAAAACGCGTTTTCAGCTCGCCGATATATTCCGCCTGTTTATTCAAAAGTCCGTCGACCGCGTCCTCCTGCGCTTGATACAGCTTCAGCGAATAGCTCATGGTTTCATCGCTGTACGTCTGCCAATCGATTACGCCCTGCTCATAAAACTCACGCACGCGCTCAATACAGCGCTCGTAATATTCAACCTCGCTGTCACCGTAATTCTCCCAATCCCCGTAGGTATCGCGCAAGGTATACCAATTATCCGCGCTCGTCTGCCACGACGAATAAATATCCGCGTTTTTCTCGGCGATTTTATCCGCCGCCGCGTCGTTAATTTCGCATATAGCCTCGCAATATTGACGGTACGTTATCAAACCGTTATTGTAATATTCCTCCGTGTACGCCGCCATACGCTCCAAACCGTCGATATAATCGTCGGCGGACAAATCGTTGTATTTCTCCTCGTGTTTCAACCATTGTTCCGACTGCTCGATGCGCCCCTCGTAAAGCTGCTCGCCCGCCTTGGAAACATTATCGGTATATTCCTCCCAAGTAATAATACCGCTGTCAAGAAACTCACGATTTCTCTCCTTTATTCTCTCAAACGCGTCAACGGCGCTGTCGCCGTAATCCTCCCAGTCGTTAAAATAATTTCTCTCATCTATATAAGCCTCCGAAGCGTCGTTCAAGCTGTCGACCAGCTTGCGGGTGAGCGAAAAAATTTCCTCGCCGCATTCCTTTATAACCTCGTAATCATCGACATACCGCTCCGCCGCGTCCTGCCACCACGCAATCTGCTCCTCAACAGACACATTGGAGCCGCTTACGCGGCTTTTAAAATCACTGCGTTCCGTTTCAAACAGCTCGTTATTGAGTCCCGACGCGTAATTCGGAATACCCAATCCCGCCATTATCGCCTTAGTCTGCGACGCGGTGTAAACCCTGTCGCCGCTGTCAAGCGGCACGACCACATCCCTGCCGCCGTACATCATATATCTGCCGTTGTGATATACAAGCTCGCGCGGGTCACCTGTCCCCTCCTCGTCGTTAATCAACGCCAAGCCGGCGGGCGCGTTTTGTGTCCCTTTCGCAAAAGCACGCGATACCGTCTTGTAATTCACGCTCACCGTGACAGTTTTATTTTGAAGCGAATTCAAAGCCGCCCTTGCCGCGGCAATGCCTGCGGCGGTATCATTCACAGCTTTTATTGATACGCTTTTATCCGAAAGCGATGCGAGCGCGCCGTCTGCGCTTGACTTCAAAAGACCTATTTTCGCGTTAGCCGATGAAACGGCGGACAGCAGTCCCGACGCGTCGCCGTTAATGCTGACCGTCAAATTAGCACTTTCCATACATTTCACCCCTTTTCATTCCGCGAGTCACGCGGCTATTTACCGTAGAACATATCAAGGTGCGCGCTTTTGGGAATATCCGGCTCATCGCTTTTGTTAAACGCCGAAAGCATATCGAACAAGACCCGCGGATTTTGTCTGCCTACACCGTCGGGAAGCAGATGATAGTGCGCGAACAGCACCTTGTAAAGCTCGCGCAATCTGCCGCCCGCCCCCGACGTTAGGCATTTTTTGACGATAACGCTTCCGCGTAAAAACCCCAAAGCTCCAAGCAAAGCCTTGAGCGCTCGCCCGCATCAAGACCGTCTATAATATCCTGCGTGGCGTCCGTGCCCTCAAACGCGTAATCGAGCGCATCGCGGCAAATATTCAAAGGGCCTCTTTTTTTCTCGTCATTGTGCGCATCGTTTATAATGCACATAGTTTCAAAATCAAACGGCTTTGAAACGTATTTTTTATTGTTTACCTCAAAAGTCAGCGTATGCTGCATATCAATCCCTCCATACTGCATCTATATTCCGCCGCGAACACCTGTCCCTCGGGGACAGACATTCGCGGCAATGATTTAGACTGCCGGATAATAATTCAAATCCGAGAACCACTTTTCCTCAAACTCGGCGGCAGTCATCCCGCTCGGAATATCCGTTTCATCGATATAAGCGTAATAGTTATTGTCGTAATCGCGCTGTACCGCGGTATATGTCGCCTTCGCCGTCTGCTTATCGATGCTTCCGGACGACGGCTTCGTCTTGCCTCCCACATTTGAAGCAAAGCTGTAGCCTCCCTTGTAATAACGCACATAACGGTAAGTGCCG
The DNA here is from genome assembly GCA_021205715.1 of Bacillota bacterium. Taxonomy (GTDB): domain Bacteria; phylum Bacillota; class Clostridia; order UBA1381; family UBA1381; genus 12844. Next base: position 6,301 of record JAJPXA010000193.1, on the reverse strand, counting down.
TCCGACTTCATAACGCGCCACGCGACGCCGAAATACACAGTATTCACATCGTTTGACACCTCGACAACGCCGTTGTTCACCTCAAGCCCGCGCCACACGGCGTCAACCTCAGGCGGAATATCCGCGTTCGTTATCTCGTGACCGATTTTTTCTATATAATTCGACGTTTCGTAAGCTCCGTTATCCGCATCAAAAACATCCGTGCCGCCCGTGTCCGTGGGCGCGATTTCCACCGTTCCGGGAAGCGAATACGCGCTGTCGTATTCAGTTCCGTCCTCGCTGTCGCTTAAAACCTTAAAAAAGGTATATTTGTCCACACCTATTGTGGGTAAAGGTTTACTCATATTGTTTCCTCCTTTTCATACATTCGGTTATTTAACTCCGCTCACAGGGTAACCGATTTATTAAATCTCATTGTTTTATGATACACGTTCTCGCCGTCCGCGCGTTTTTGATCCATCGAAAACTGCCTGTTCCAGCCGCCCGCGCTCATAAGCGAATTCACTTCAACCGCGAGCGCGCCGCATTCCTTTGCCGACGCGCACCAAATGTCCGCCTGAACGCTCGCATCCTGAATAATCTCGTCATTATCCGCGGTCATTCCCATCCCCTCCGTGAGGGTGTAGTAGGTTATAACGGGAATTTTCGTAAAATCCGTCGGATACTGATATTCAACCGCGCACTCGGCGGCGGATAAAATTTCACCGACTTCAACATTCACATCAACCATTTTCCGTATCCACCATTCCTTTCGCAAATGCCTCGGCAATCTCGCCCGCGTTATTCAAAAGCGCCGGCACCAAAAACGGCTGTGCCGCCGCCTTTGATGTCCCGAATTCCACATAAGCCGCGTAAGGCGCTCCGGCGCTCACATAAGCCGCGCCGCCGTCAACCGACGACGATATTGAGCTTTTCAAATATCCCGTGTCCACGGGACAAAGCTCCCTCGCGCGCTCCTCAACGACACCTGCGGCGGCGCGAAGCGCCTCGGTAAAATCAACCTCCGCCGTTATCCCGCCGTCCTCAAATCCGAGCTTAACCGCCATATATCTCCCGCCTTTCCAGATACGCGCAGTACCCCAAACCGCGCTTTTCGATATATGTTATAATATAGCTCGCGTCATCGAATACCGCGTAATCTCCCACCGCAATATCATCGTCCGCCGCAAAATACATTTTCATTTCGGCTGTCCTTAAAAATCCGCGTTCTCCCTCGCTCATTCCGCCGCCGCACGGCTGAATATCGCATAAAACGCTTTTGATTTTGTCCTTATTATATGTCCCCTCAAAGCTCGAGAGCATAGTAATCCTGTAAATTTCAACAGTCTTGACATAAAAGCGGCTGAAATGCTCTTTCATAATCGAACCACCTCCGACGGCACCCTGCCCGCGGTGTTCCTGAACGGCTTAAGCCTTTCCTTGTACGCGTTCAAAACGATTTGGCTCCTGCTTTCAAATTCAACTTTCCTGTCCCCTTCGGTTAAAGAGGCAACCCTGCCGTCGGAGCCTGTATAAATCTCCGCGGCAATTTGAGCAATCAACCCGTAAAGCTGCTTGGGAACAAACTCAATCCTGCAATAAGCAAGAACTGCGTTTTCTATATCGTCTATGTAAAACGATAAAATATCGTCCTTCGACGTATCGTCAATATCCAATATCACCTTCACGCCGCTTAAAATTTCCTCAATCACGTTAAAGCCTCCTTCAAGCCGCGCCCTCTATCAGGCGCTCTCCGAAGCGTTCATACACACATAAACCGCGTCCTTTTTACTGTCCAAAACAAACGCGTCGTAATACACTCTGCCCTCGACGAGCCAGCCGTTAATGCCGGGAGGATTGTCGTGAACCTTATATTCCGACAGCTTAACGGGCGCGGTGGTCGCGTTTTTGTTCGTCAAAATAAACATAACCTCATCCGGCAGATACGTTGACGGAACAACGACAATCGGCACGCAGTCAACCGCGCCAACCTGTCCCTTTATAAGCATAGTCTGCGAAAGGTCGCCGTTTTTGACAAAGCTCGGATCCTCCTTTATAAGCTTGTAAAACGCGCTTGAAACAAAAGCGACGCACTCCGCTATGGGAATAAGGTTATCGATAAGTGTCATAGTACCGGTCAAAAACGCGTCATACGCGTTATCGCTCGTGACCGCCGCGTCGGCATTTACTGTCCCCGCGTTGTCGCACATGACGGAAAATCTGTATTTGTCGATTTCCGGCACAACAATTTCTCTTATCTGACGATCCAACGCCGCGCCGGCGCTGTTTGCCATCTGCATATCGCTGAAATTGCCGCGGTCGATGGTAAACGTAAACGAGCGATCCTGATTTACCGTAAGCTCCTGAACGTTATTTTCAAGCTCTTCCGGAGTGCCGTATCTGTTTGACCCCGTTCTTGTGTAATCGTTCATCTGCGCCGTGGGTATCGAGTAAACGTTTACGGTTTTCGCCCCCACGAAATCATAATCGTCGTTTACGCCCGGGGTGCTCAAAGCCTCCCTCGAAAAACGCTCGTCAATCTTCTGAGCGTATTTGCTTGCATAATTTATAGCCATAATATCTACATCCTTTCATTTTTTATTTCAATCAATTTCCGAATCCGGCAAGGAACGGGTCGTTGTTTTCGACTATCGAATTTGTCATCGGAGTTCTTCCTCTCAATCGGCTGTTCAAATTCGCCTCAAGCTCCTTGGTAAATTCCTCCTTGAACAAATTCACATTGTTTCTGCATTCCTTAATATCCTCGCCCGCCAAAAGACGCGCGAACGATACCGGAAGCTCCTCCTCCGAGAGGAGCTTAGCCGTTTCAAACTCCATCTTCTCAAGCATATACTGCTTCTTCTCGTCCTCAAAGACCTTGACGTTCTCGTCAAGCTCCGCCTGTCTGCGCTCGTTTTCGGGAAGCGAGGCAAATCTTTCGGCTTTTTCCTGCTCCTTTTGAAGCTTTTCCTCGTTCTCCTCCTCCCATTTTTCCTTTTCCGTCTGAATGCGCTCATTGAGCAATTCTTCAATCTCCTCGTCGGAATAAAATTTCCGACTCTTGTTTTCCCTTGACTTGTCAAGAAAATTTTTGTCTTGTCTTTTAATCATAAAAGAGCCCTCCTTAAATTTATTTTTTCGCGCAAAGCGCGTATTGAAAAAGCGAAACGCCTTTATCAAACATTTTTAGTGTCCCCCGAATTTGTATCGCGCGCCTCATTATCGCTCGGCAGAATAACGCTTCTTTCCCTCTGCTCCTCAACCGCCTGACGAACCTCATTCTCGGGGTCAGACACAAACGCGAGCTGTGAAAGCAGTGTCTTGTCGCTCGCTATGCCGTAAAGATTTTTAATCATCTGCGAAACCTCAAGCTCGTTTGTCGGCATATTCCTGGTAAACGAAATCTCCACCTTATGAAGCGGAACATCCTCCATACATCCTTTTAAGCAAAAGTAATTTTTATAAAGCTCGAATCTTTTCTTCAGCGCCTTCGAAAAATACCTCTCCTTGTTCTTCACCTGCTGCTCAAAGCCGATTAGCTTATACTTTATCGCGACACCCGAAAGATTACTGCCGAACTGAGCGTCAAGCAAATCCGGCACCATTGAAAAACGGCAAATATCCTTGCGTAAATTATCCGCAAGCACCTGAATATCGCTCTCGCTCATAACTTTCGAAAGATACTTCGCGTCCGAGTCCTCATATCCGAGCAGAATACGCTCCTCCTTCAGCTTTTTCGCCTGCTCACTGTCAAGCTCCATCCCGCTCAAAAACAGGAACGAGTCGACAAACTGCTCCTTGTCGTTCACCCTGTCCGACTCAAGCATATTATAAGCGTCAATAAGCGAAATAAGCTGTTCAAAATCCCCCTGTTCTTCCTCGTTATTGCGGTATTCGATAATCGGAATATCGCTGAAATAATGGCAGTATTTGCCGGTAAGCTCCATATCGAAATAATTCGATGTTTCATTTTCAAAAACATACACGCTGTCCTTGTCGCACACCATACACTGAACACCCGACGTATTCCCGTCAAGATCCCTTTTCTCGAAATAATGAACCCCGAAAAGCGGCACCCTGTCGACAAGCGGCGAATAAACGACAAACGTGTTTACCGGACTCAAGCATATGCTTTTCGGCATCGAATACTCATCTATATATAAAAGCTCATAGCTCTTGCCGTAAATACTCATTTGCTTTTCCAAAGCATTGTCAATGCTCGCCATATCCTGAACGACATAAGCCTCTTTTATCGGATTAATATCATAATCCGAATCGCAGCTGTAAGTGATAGGATTGCCGAGAAGATAGCTTTTGGTAATATCCACGATATACTTCGCGTGATTGCACACGATTTTATTGTTCGAAGCGGAGTCGCTTATTCTCTCCCTCTCCTTAATCGGATGATTTCCAAGGTAATAACTCATTAAATATTTAAATCTTCCGACCTCGTTCTGATGTCTTGAAATCAGCTTCCCCACAATACGCGGAGTAATGCCGCCCTCAAAAAATTTTTCATCTATTATCATTTTGTCCTCCTTACGGAATTTCCTAAATCCCAAATTCGCGCCGCTTTATAATCCTTGCCTTGCGGCAGTTTATTTCCTCCTCAAGCGCGTAGCGCGCGGCGTCTATTGTGTGATTGTTCTTGTCGGGATAGCTTGACAAAACCTCGCCGTTTTGGTTTTCCTCAAGCTCATATCCCGAAAATTCGCGTTCCGCGTTCGGCGCGCGCTTCGGGTCGATAACAATCTCGTCAAGGCTCTGCAAAAATTTAATGCCGTACTCAATCGAATCCGGACCCTTTTTCGCCCCGCGCGCCCTTAACCCGTGCTCGCGCAAATCGCGTATGCTTTTCGGCTCTGCGCTGTCGCATATTATATACGAATTATCGATTTTTCTCTGCGAGATACGCTCCGCCGCAGCCGCGTTCGAAAGCCCCGAGGCATAAATTTCATCAAATATCACCAGCCTGTTTTTGTGGTAAAAGCACTGCAAAAACACAAACGGGTCGGCGGCATAGCCGAAATCGACACCGCACCGTATTTTATCGAAGCCGTCAATTTCCTCCCGCGTCACGGCGCGTATATTTAAATTTTTAAATATCTCATTTCCCGACCCCGTTTCCTCGCCGAGGTATTCGTTTTTGTACGCGTTAATATTCATCCGCTTCAAATGCTCCGCCTCGATTATAAACCGCTCGCCAAGCCACTGCGGCGGCACGTCAAGATATGTGCTTTTGTGAACAAAAGTGTCATCCCCCGCCTTAACCGCTTCGCGGTTGACCCAGCTTCGGCGGCTCGCGGGCGGATTGTATGTATAAAAAACCGTAAACACATCTCCGCCCCTTAAAAGCGATTGGTTAATGGAACGAATTTCTCTCGTCCCGCGAAACTCGTCCAGCTCCTCGTACCAAACATACCTTATATATCCATCGGCGGGTTTTGTGGATTTCAATTTCTCCGGCTTATCCGCCCCGCGAAACATTATCCTTTGCCCCGTAGGCTTGTAAATAAGCTCAAGCGGCGACGCGCGCTCCGACCATAAATCCTCAACGCCGAGCTTTTTAATCGCCCACTGCAGCTGTGAGAAAACGCTGTCCCTTAAATATGAACCGATTTTTCTTACCGCAATCGCGTTCGTATCGGGATTTAACATAATCCCCAATATTATCTCAATGCTCACAAAGCTTGACTTCGCCGAGCCGCGTCCGCCGCTCAAACGATAATGCGTATGCAAAGCGTTTTGAATGTCAAAATGTACGGAGTAAAACGCGGGCGCTATCAAATCCGCCAGCCTTACCGTCCTTCAGTCGGCTGACTGCTTGGGAATATCATCGCATATAACAACTCTTTCCTCCGCGCCGTCCTTGTCGTCTTTTTCCCTGAGCTTCATCAAAAGCTCGGACGCTTTCAGCCTGTTGGCGGTCGTTTCATCCTGCGAACGCATAATGCCCGTATAAATTTTCAAAATTTCCCTATCGTCCGCGATAACTCTTCTTGTCAATCTCGGTCACCTCCGTCCCGTTTTTATTTCCCAATACACAGCTTCCCCGCGTTTTTGCCGCCGCGCTCGCCAAACCTCTTACGGCGTTTCCGATAACGTAACGCACTCCGAGCAGCCCACGCATTCGTCGTCATCGTTTATATAGAACACCCGCGGCGCGTTCGCCGCGCATACGGGACATCTGTAAGCATACGAATCCTCACACGCGCAAAAATCCTCTTCCCCGAAAAAACCTGTGCGCATACGCTCCATAGCCTCAACAGCGTCATAGCCGTTTTTATTGTAAATCATAAAATCCTCCTTCTGTATCTTGTAA
>JAJPXA010000089.1 GCA_021205715.1 Bacillota bacterium | reverse complement strand
TTATAATATTTTCGGCTGTGCCGGCATACGCCTCAACCTATGTCGTGCCCTCGGGGCAAACTGCGGGCATAAAAATATACACGGACGGCTTGATAGTAACGGACGTTTCCGATTTTTACGATGCCGGCGGAAACTCCGTGTGCCCTGCGTCGGACGCGGGAATTGATGTCGGGGATGTCATAAAATCCGTGAACGGGAGCGAGATTACCTCGTGCGAGCAATTCGCGGCAATGCTTGACGGCGGCAGCCTGGAGCTTGAAATAATTGACGATGGTCAAACCTCGAGCGCGGCTGTGACGCCGGTGTTGGGCGAGGACGGAGCGTACCATATAGGCGCGTGGGTGCGCGACAGCACCGCGGGAATAGGCACCATAACCTGCTATGACCCCGAAACTCTTCAATTTTACGCTTTGGGTCACGCCGTAACTGATGTTGATACCGGTAATATTATGACCGTTGAAAGCGGAAATATACAGGAATGCACGATTTCCGACGTGGCGAAAGGATATATGGGATTCCCGGGATATGTAAGCGCCGACTTCGGAAGCGAAATTATCGGAACGATAGAAAAAAATTCCGATATAGGAATTTCCGGACAGTTAAAAACCGCCCTTTCCGAGAGCCGGACGGTCGAGGCTGCGGGAATTGATGAGGTTCGCGACGGCGCCGCGTCGGTGCTTACCGATATTTGCGGCGGAGCCGTTGAGGAATACAGCGCGGAAATAAAGGTTATATCGCAAACCGACACAAGAAGTATGATTATCGAAATAACCGACAGCCGCCTGATTGAGGCAACCGGCGGCATAGTGCAGGGAATGTCCGGCGCGCCGGTAATGCAGGACGGCAGGCTGATAGGCGCGGTGACTCACGTTTTCGTAAACGACCCGCGAAAGGGATATTGTATATCGGCGGATAAGCTCTTAAGCTGAAAAAATCGGACGCGGAATAATACTCCGCGTCCGATTTTTGTGCAGCCTTGTATCGGAATTTTACCGATACAAAGGGGTGAAAGGTTGGCTATTCAAGCAAATTCGCCTTTAAAAGTGCGCGCCTTGTTTCATAGCCTATGTACGATGCCGCCGCCGCTTTTATAAGGTCAAACACAACGAACGGCGCCACGCATACCGCGAGCGACTCGCCGAGTCCCTGATTCATCACAAGCATATACTGCGCCGTGCCCAAGGCGTAGCACAATACAAGCGCCGCCGCGCACGCGGCGAATATTTTTAAAAGCGCCAAGCCCTTGCTTTTCGGCAGTTTTGACGTCAAAGCGCCTATAATCAAAGCCATAATCAAATACGACCAAAGGTAGCCGCCGGTGGGGCCTATCAAGCGCTGGAAGCCGCCGTTAAATCACGCGAACACGGGCAGTCCGACCGTGCCCAAAAGCAAATACACCGCGACGGATATAACTCCCTTTTTCGCGCCGAGAATTACCGGCACGAGAAATATCGCAAATAGCGAAAGCGTTATCGGCACGGTGCCGATATTTATTGTTATAAGTGAAAATACGCATATAATCGCCGCGCAAACGGCGCATAAAATAACGGTTTTTGTTTTCATCTGTAACCTCCCAAGCTGTTTTCAAAACATATTATAGCATAGGGAACACACATTGTCAACTAATTTTACATAAAAAGTTTACAATCAAAAAGCGCCTCATTTGCATAAGATATTGAAAGGTACTTGAAAAGTTGTGAAAAATATTGTATAATAGTGTAAATCAGTAATAAAGAGGAAGAAAAATGTTTAATATAGTATTGGTGGAGCCGCGTATACCGCAGAATACCGGCAATATCGCGCGAACTTGCGCGGCGACCGGCTCGCGGCTGCATATAGTGCGTCCGACAGCTTTTCAGATAACCGATAAAAATTTAAAACGCGCCGGACTTGATTATTGGCATCTTTTAAACGTAGCCTATTACGACAATCTCGACGATTTCTTTGAAAAAACCGAGGGCGCGAGATATTTTTACGCGACGACAAAAGCGCCGCACACATATGTCGAGGCTGAGTTTCGCGATAACGATTACATCCTGTTCGGCAGGGAAGACGCGGGACTTCCCGAGGAGCTGTTGTATGCCCACGAGGAACGGTGCATCCGCATACCGATGATAGCCGAGGCGCGAAGCCTGAATTTGTCAAATTCGGTTGCCATAGTCGTGTACGAGGCGCTCAGACAACAGGGCTTTGAAAATTTAAAAAATTTAGGACAGCTTACCAAATTTACCTGGTAGCCGTTTCATAAATCGCCATACATAACAACATAAATAACGACATCGGAGGATAATATGGCGAAAATTAAAATTGTAATTGACAACTCATCGGATATACCGAGGGACACAGCCGAAAAATACGGCATTGACGTTATAAGCCTTTTGAGCATATTCGGCGATAAGACCTATGTACCGAACGTCAATATGACGAACGCGGAGTTTTACGAGATGCTCGGCAATTCGCCGACCGTTCCGACAACGTCGCAGACGCCTTATGCGGAGCTTTACGACTATTTCTTGAAAGCCGCGCGCGAAAACGATACGGTTATATATTTCACCGTTTCGGCAAAGGCGAGCGGGCAATACAGCACAATGCGCCTTGTGCGCGGTGAGATTTCAGAGGAAAATCCGAACGCGGATATACGCGTTGTCGACAGTGAAACTTTTTCGCTGTGTATCGCGAAAGCGGCAATCGAGGCGCGCGAGGCGGCTGACGCCGGCGCGGACGCCGATGAGGCAATCGCGGTTTTTAAGTCCTGCGTGAAGCGGTGGCGGTGCTATTTTATCGTCAGCGATTTGGAACAGCTCAAAAAGGGCGGCAGAGTGTCGAAAACCGCCGCGTTTGTCGGAGGTATGCTCGATATAAAGCCGGTGCTTACCATAGAAAACGGATTGGTTGAGAGCATTGACACCGTGCGCGGCAGTAAAAGGCTCGCGGCGAAGCTTATAAATAAAATCAAGGATAACGGCGACTATGACAGCGAAAATCCCGAGTTTATGGTTGTCCATTCCGACGCCGACGCGGGCGAAACACTTCGCGCCGAGCTTGAAACGGAGTTTGGAGGCGGCTGTGTGCGGATGTATTCGGAATTCGGACCTATAGTCGGCACGAATGTCGGACGCGGAGCGTTCGCGGTAATAAGCAAATTAAAAAAGTATTAAAAAGGCTTTCGAGCCGAAAGGAGAAATATAATGGAAAAACAAACGGATAAAGAGAAGTTTTATATAACGACGGCTATCGCCTACACATCGAAGAAGCCGCATATAGGAAACACTTATGAGATGATTTTGACGGATTCAATCGCGAGATTTAACCGTTATATAGGAAAGGATGTATTTTTCCTCACCGGCACGGACGAGCACGGGCAGAAAATACAGGAGATTGCCGAGGCGCAGGGCATAACGCCTAAGGCACACGTCGATAAGATTGCCGGTGAAATCCGCGAAATCGCCGATATGCTCAATATCAGTTACGATAAATTCATACGCACCACCGACGATTATCACGAAAAATCGGTGCAGCATATTTTTAAGCGCCTGTACGATCAAGGCGATATTTACAAGGGCGAGTACGAGGGCTGGTACTGCATGCCGTGCGAGTCGTTCTGGACCGAAACGCAGCTCGTCGACGGCAAATGCCCCGACTGCGGCAGAGAGGTTCGCCGCACAAAGGAAGAGGCGTATTTCTTCAAGATGAGCAAGTACCAAGACCAGCTTATGCGCTATATCGACGGGCATCCGGACTTTATTCAGCCGGAGTCGAGAAAGCGCGAGATGGTAAACAATTTCTTAAAGCCCGGATTGCAGGATTTGTGCGTTTCGAGAACGAGCTTTTCGTGGGGCATACCGATTGAGTTTGACCCCGGACACGTTATCTACGTGTGGATTGACGCGCTCTCAAACTATATAACCGCGCTCGGCTACGATCCGGAAAATCCGGACGCGGAGCTTTACAAAAAATACTGGCCCGCGGATGTGCATATAATAGGCAAGGACATTCTGCGATTCCATACCATATATTGGCCGATAATGCTTATGGCGCTCGGCGAGCCGCTCCCGAAGCAGGTATTCGGACACCCATGGATGCTTTTCGGCGAGGAAAAGATGAGCAAGTCGCGCGGCAACGTCATATATGCCGAGGATTTGGTTCGCCATTTCGGCGTCGACGCGGTGCGTTATTATTCGCTCCACGAAATGCCCTTCGCGCAGGACGGAACGATTACCTACGATGTGTTTATATCGCGCTTTAATTCCGACCTCGCGAACACGCTCGGAAATCTCGTAAACAGAACCGTTTCGATGGTGAACAAGTATTTTGACGGCGTAATTCAATCCGGCGATATAGGCGGCGATTTTGATGATGATTTAAAGAACACGGCGGTTGGCGCGATTGAAAAAATAAAGGCGGATATGTCCGCGTTAAAGGTCGCGGACAGCCTTGATGAAATCTGGACGGTCGTAAACCGCGCGAATAAGTACATCGATGAAACAATGCCGTGGGTGCTTGCGAAGGACGAGGAGGCAATGCCGAGATTGGGCACGGTTTTGTATAACTTAATCGAAACGATAAGAATTATCGCGTCGCTTCTCTCGTCGTATATGCCGCAGACTGCGTCGGCAATCGCGGAGCAGATAGGTCAAACCGACATATCATATGAAAGCGTGTTCGACTTCGGTCACACCGCAGTCGGCTCCAAGGTAGGCGAGGCAAAGCCGCTCTTCGCGAGAATTGATGCCGAAAAGAAGCTCGAGGAGCTTGCGGCGGAAAACGCGGAGGACGAAATTCAAATAGCGCCGTTTAAGGATAATATCGAGTTTGACGAATGGGAAAAGCTCGATATAAGAGTCGGTAAGGTTTTGGAGTGCGAGCCGGTTAAAAAATCCGAAAAGCTCCTGCGCTTTACATTGCAGACAGGCTCCCAAACGCGCCAAATTTTGTCGGGCGTCGCGAAATATCACAAACCCGAGGAGCTGATAGGCAAAAACGTGCTGTTTATCGCGAATTTGAAGCCGAGAAAAATGATGGGACTCGAGTCAAACGGTATGATTTTATCCGCCGAATTTGAGGATAAACTGACCGTTCTGACCGTTGACGAGGACATCCAAAGCGGCTCGGAGGTAGTATAAAATCATAAAAAAAGAACCGAAAGGTTCTTTTTTTATGATTTTTTGTATTCGTTTATCAGCCTTTGAATTTCCTTTTCGTTTTCCGCGACCTCCGCCCAAAACTCATCGGCGCTTATCCTCAGCGCACCGCTTCCCAAAATTATCATCTGCTCCGCGCCGTCCGATGTCGCGACTCTCACGCGGTGATTTTTCGCCAGCTCGTGCGTCGCGCGCTCGATATACGCGTCCGCGGTTTCCGCCTCCTTGGTGTAGACGATATTCACGCCGTTTTGCACCTCAAGCTCGCCGCGGTTGCCTTTCACCTTGTACGCGTCGAACACGACGATAACCTCGACCTGCCGCATTACGCGGTAGGTTTTTAAAATTTCAGTAAGCTCGTTTCGCGCCGCCTCAAGCGATACCTGCGCTCTTTTTCTAAGCTCGTCGTCGGCGAATATGATATTATACCCGTCCACCAGCAGATATTTCTTGCCCGTAGGGCGCGGCTTCGCCTTTTTATATTTCACCGGCTTTTCGCGCTGTGTTTTAAGCGGCTCCGGCGATTTCCTTTGCACCTTGCCGTAAACGCTCTCGAAAATTTTCAAAAGCTCTTCCTCGCTGACCTCCGCGCGTTTGCGCTCAGGCGCCGCGATAGGCTCTGTATCCTCATCGCCGCCGAAATTATACGGCGGCAGGTGCATATGGCTTTCCACGTCGTACCATTTTACGCCGTAACCCGCGCCGTGGGAGCAGAAAACCGAATCGGCAGTATTGTCGAGATCGGAGTCCGCGTCATAATGAAGGCTCTCCATGACTGCCTCCGGCTCCGCACACTCGTCATAGCCGTCGAACGCGAGCGTGAGCCGCCCCGCGCCGCGCGTGTATTCCGTTACCGCGCGCGCGTAGCCGTTCATCTTCGCAATCGGCGCCCTGCCCTTTAGCTCCGACGTTTCCGCGTCGATAATCTCCGGTGCGGAAAACACGCCGCCCATCTTTTCAATATCCGTCATAGCGCGTCCGATGTTTGCCGTCGGAAGCTCCAGCGTGAAGCCGTAATACGGCTCAAGCAAAACGCTCTCCGCTCTCATAAGCCCCTGACGCACCGCGCGGTAGGTCGCCTGACGAAAATCGCCGCCCTCGGTATGCTTCAAGCTCGCACGTCCGTTTACGAGCGTTATAACCATATCCGTAATAGGCGAGCCGGTCAAAACGCCTATATGCTGCTTTTCGGCAAGATGCGCCAAAACCAGCCGCTGATGCGCTCGGTCAAGCGCCTCATCCGAGCAGTCGGACTTAAACACCAACCCGCTCCCGCGCTTGCCCGGCTCCATAAGCAAATGCACCTCCGCGTAATGGCGAAGCGGCTCGTAATGCCCTACACCCTCGACTGCGGCGGCTATGGTTTCCTTGTAAATTACCGCGCCCTCCTCAAATTCAACGTCCATCCCGAACCGCTCGTGAATTATGCTTTTTAAAACCTCTGACTGCACCTCGCCCATAAGCTCCGCGCTTATCGACTGCAAATACTCGTTCCACACAATGTGAAGCTGCGTTTCCTCTTCCTCAAGCTGCCGAAAATACGAAAGCGCCGTATGCGCGTTCACATCGGCGGGGAGCTTAACGCGGTAGGAAAACACCGGCTCCAGCACCGGCGCGGCGGAGCTTTTCTCGGAGCCGATACCGAGTCCCGCGTAGGTCTTTGTAAGTCCCGCGACGGCGCAAATCTGTCCGCTTTGCGCCTCTTGTATGCTTGTGTATTTCTCGCCCGAATACACGCGTATTTCACTGACCTTTTCCTCAACGCCGCAATATTGAAGCGCGCCGCGCACCTTGAGTGTTCCGCCGCATATTTTCATATGCGTAAGCCGCTTGCCGTTATCCTCCGAAATTTTGAACACCTTCGCGCCGAACTCACTTTTGCGCTTACTTTCGGCGCTGTAGCGGTCAAGCGCTGTCAAAAATTCGTCCACGCCGTCGAGCTTTAACGCCGAGCCGAAAAAGCACGGGAATATCCGCCGCCGCGCAATCATATCGGCTATCGTCTTGTCGCTCACGCTCTCGTTTTTCAAAAATTCGTCCATCGCCCGCTCACCGTTGACGGCGATATTTTCCGCCGCGTCCGCCGCCGCGAAATCCACGCACGCGTCGCTCAGCCGCCGCTTCAGGTCATCGAGTATATCCTCCTTCTCGCAGCCGTCCAAGTCCATTTTATTCACAAAAATAAAGGTCGGTATATTGTGCAGCTCCAAAAGCTGCCAAAGCGTTTTTGTATGCGACTGCACCTTGTCACTGCCGCTTATTACGAGAATGGCGTAGTCCAAAACCTGCAATGTCCTCTCGGTTTCCGCCGAAAAATCAACGTGTCCGGGCGTGTCCAAAAGCGTTATTTCACTGTCCCCGACGTTTAACACCGCCTGCTTTGAAAATATGGTAATACCGCGCTCGCGCTCAATGCTGTTCGTGTCCAAAAACGCGTCCTTGTGATCCACTCGCCCGAGGCGGCGAATGCTGCCCGCGCGGTACAAGAGTCCCTCCGAGAGCGTGGTTTTTCCCGAGTCAACGTGCGCCAATATTCCGACTGTAAGCCTTTTCATCAAATTTCACCACCGCTGTATTTGTGTATTTGAGCGCACATTAAGAGAAACGCGCCCATCCCGTGCAGGTCGTTTTCGCTTGTCGGGCGGTCGAAATAATATCCGAGCGGCCCCACGCCCGTGCCGACGCAAATCCCCTCGATACCGAAGCCGCCGTCGGTGGTCACCTTAGTCAAAACGCCCTTAAAGCCGTTTATCATAGTTTTTTCATATTCCGCGCCGACAATGCCGAGCCGCAGTGATTTCGCTGCGGCATAGGTAAAAAGCGCCGACGACGACGTTTCATACCAGTTGCGCGGGTCGCGCGGCATATCCGTAACCTGATACCACAATCCCGCGTCCGACTGATATTCCGCGAGCGCTCCTATAAGCTCCCTTTCGGTTTCGGCAATGTCGTGCCGCGGGAACAACTCGTACATCTCCGCGAGCGCCGAGGCATACCACCCCATAGCGCGTCCCCAATGCACTCTGATAAGACCGTCGGAATCGACAAACCGGTTCCGCCGGCTCTCGTCATACATATGATACATCAGCCCCGTTTCGGGGTTCAGCATACGCTTCCTCATTACATTCATCAGCCGCAGCGCCTTGTCGAAAATATCCGTTTTGCCGAACGCTTTCGCGTACCGCGCGGAAAACACGCCCATCATATACATACTGTCGAGCCACATTTGATTGGGGCATCTGTACTTGTGCCAAACGCCGCCCTCGGAATTTACGGGCCACTTCATAATGACCGCGTAAAGCCTGTCAAGCAGTGTTTTATACCGTTTGTCGCCCGTCGAGCTGTAAAGGTCAAAAAGCAAATTTGCAGGCTCAATATCGTCAAACTCCGTACAGACGCAATTTTTCGCGTATCCGTTTTCGTCAATATTGAAATCCGTCCAACGTTTTATATATTCGCGGTATTTTTCCTCGCCCGTGATATTGTAAATCTGCTCGACACCCGCCAAAAATACGCCCTGATGATAATGAAATCGGTCAGCCGGCGGCAAATCCTCGGCGCGTGTGCGCGCCATAACGCTGTCCACGCAAAGCCGTGCGTAATCTATACTTTTCATATTAAATCTCCTGTAGCTTACTTTGATATAATAATATATTAAACAGCGCGTAAAGTCAAGATTTAAATAACGCAAAAGTGCAAATTGGACGCATATCGGTCTTGTAATAGCCGCGGAAATATTGTATAATAAGAATAAATTCAGGAGGTACAAGCTATGCTTTTAATAAAAAACGGAACGGTTATCGATCCGCGCTCCGACTTTTGCGGCAGGGCGGATGTGCTTATAAATAACGGGCGCGTGGTAAAAATCGGTGAATGTAACGATGTGAACGGCGAATGCGAGATAATAGACGCCGAGGGAATGACGGTCGCGCCGGGACTGATTGACGTTCACGTCCATTTTCGCGACCCCGGGTTCACCTATAAGGAGGACATATACACCGGCGCGAAAGCCGCGCTCAAAGGCGGCTTTACAAGCGTTGTGCTGATGGCGAACACAAAGCCGCCGGTTGATAATGTCGAAACGCTCAAATACGTGTTGAAAAAGGGACAGGAAACCGATTTGAATATTTATACCTGCGCGAATGTCACAAAGGGTATGAGGGGCGCGGAGCTTACAGATATGGACGCGCTTTTCGGCGCGGGCGCCGTCGGTTTCACCGACGACGGAGTGCCGATAACGGACGAGAACCTTTTAAGAGCCGCGCTCAAAAAGGCAAAGGAACTAAACGTTCCGATAAGCCTGCACGAGGAAAATCCGAAGCTCATAGAAAACAACGGCGTGAACCGCGGAAAGGCGTCGGAATTTTATAACATAGGCGGCTCGCCGTCCGAGGCGGAAATTGATATGATAGCGCGCGACCTGCGCCTCGCGCTCGAAACCGGCGCGAGTATGGATATTCAGCACATCAGCACAAAGGAGGGCGTGGAGCTTGTGCGCCGCGCAAAACGGGAAAATCCCGATATAATCCACGCGGAGGCGACACCGCATCATTTCACCCTGACGGAGGACGCGGTTATAAAACACGGCACGCTCGCGAAAATGAACCCGCCGCTAAGAACCGAAGGGGACAGACTTGCGATAATCGACGGCTTGAAGGACGGAACGATAGATATGATTGCCACCGATCACGCGCCGCACAGCGCCGAGGAAAAGGCGCGCGGTATTACGGAAGCGCCGAGCGGAATAATCGGACTTGAAACCGCCCTCGCGCTGGGCGTCACATCTCTCGTGAAAGAGGGACACATAACGCTTACGGAGCTTATCAGACTTATGAGTTCAAACCCCGCAGAGGTCTATAATCTTGACGGGGGACAGATAAAAGCGGGGGAGAGGGCGGATATCGTCATATTCAATGCCGATGAGAAACACACGGCAGGAAATTACGCTTCAAAATCCTCAAACTCTCCGTTTACCGGTATGACGCTCACAGGCACGGTTCACTACACCATAGTCGGCGGAAAAATATGCTATAAAAAGGAACTGTAAACGGCGGATACGGAACGGGACAATAAAAAAGGGGACACTAAAAAAGCCGCGGGCGAAATGCCCGCGGCGGCAAAGGCTCGGCAGAGCCTTTGTTTTTTTATTTTCTGTAACGTGAATTGGAATCCTTCGCGTTTCTTCTTTGACGCTCGATTCTTTCGGTGCGTCTGTCGGGTATCGGCTGACCGGTGCGCGGATTTCTGCCCTCGCGCGCTTTTCTCAGCTGCTGAATCCGTCTTTTCCGCTCAAGCTTTCTCTTTCTGTGGCGCATATAAAGCGCTAGAATTATAAGCAAAATAACCGGTATAAAGAAGAACGGACTTGTTATAACCTTCATAATCGAGTTAAAAACGTGCAAAAATCCGTTGCGCGCGACATCATTTGTCGCGATAAGATTTGCTGTCCCTATTTGCGTGCCGTTATACGTGTACGAAACCGTTCCTATCTGCTCGCCCTTTGTTACAGGCGCCGAAATCTGTTCGGGAACCTCGATATTCGTGACAATGTCCGCCGCCGCGTCAATATCGGACGGAACCAGCGCGGACACGTTCGTGTCAACCGTAAGCGCGACGCGCGTGTCGTTTTTCGCCTCGTAAACCTTGGAATCGGATATTATGTCCCCGGGAGCGGCGAGTTGTTGATTCACGTAATTGTTAAACGCAAATTCAAAAAGCGTTCGGCAGTCGGTATAGGTATACGGGTCGCCGTATGAGTCCGTTTGATCGCATTTCATACTTACGGCAATCAAATTGCAGTCGTTATAGCTTGCCGACGCGACAAGGCAGTAGCCCGCCTGCGAAGTATGTCCCGTTTTTATACCGGTCGCGGGCGCGTAATATTGGTACATCGAGCGCGAGGTACCCAAGAACAGATTCGTGTTCACCAGCGTCCGCTCGCCTATGGTGTATTTGTTCGTTTCGGGAATTTTGTAAATCGGCGTTTTTACGATTTCCTTAAATTTTTCGTTTTGCATAGCGTACTGCGCGAGCGTCGCAATATCGCGCGCGGTGGTATAATTGTTGTCGTCGTGGGAGCCGCTCGGATTTTCAAAATGCGTGTTCGACATACCCAGCTCCGCCGCTTTGCTGTTCATAAGCTCGACGAACGCGTCCATAGAGCCGCTTATATGGCAGGCGATAACATTTGCCGCGTCGTTTGCCGAATGAATAAGCATTGCCGAAACGAGCTGGTCGAGCGTGAGCTGCTCGTCGGTCAAAAGTCCCATATTCGAGTCTTCAAGGTAGTTTATCGACGATATAGCGTCGTAGGTCACGGTCACGGTGTCGTCAAGATTGCCCTGCTCGAGCGCGATTACCGCCGTCATAATTTTCGTAAGCGACGCGGGATACAGCTTAACGTCTATATTTTTGCCGTAAAGCAAACGTCCCGAGTCAATATCCAAAAGCAGCGCCGCCTGAGATGCGGTTATGTCCGGCTGAGTTAGCGAATCGTCCTCCATATATATAACATCGCTGCTGATTTGCGAGTCTGTGTCGGCTGTGTCCGTTATTCCGTCGCTTACTCCTGTGTCCGCCTCGCCGGCGTCATCCGTCGGCTCGGCGAAAACCGACGCCGCGGATGTCAAAACAACACACGCCGCGCACAGCAGCGCGGTAATTTTATTTTTGTTCATATATAAATCCTCCGTAATGAGTTGTATTTATTTTATTCAAACGGAATAAAACTTATGTCCGTTCCGTTTTGCGATTTAATGTTAAAAATTTACGAAATTTGCCAAAAATGACATTTTTCAATGTGGTATTCGATTAATCATTATAATTATACATAACTTGACCG
>JAJPXA010000188.1 GCA_021205715.1 Bacillota bacterium | reverse complement strand
AATTTTCTTGCTATATCCGATAAAATATAGTATAATAGCTTTATACGCAAAATCTTGGAAACGATAAATTCTCACGGTTAAGGAACAGGTGAAGCAATGTTAAAAAACGAAACAAATATCCTGCTCGCGACAATGCAGCTCGGCATAGGCGGCGCGGAAACGCATATCGTAGAGCTTGCAAAGGAGCTTAAACGGCGCGGCTTTAACGTAATCGCGGCATCGAACGGCGGCGACTACGTAAACGAGCTTACCGAGGCGGGAATTAAGCACTATCGGGTGCCTATGCAGAATAAAAATCCGATAAATATGTTTAAAGCGTCGTCGATGCTTAAAAAAATCATAATCGAGGAAAAAATAAATATTGTTCACGCTCACGCCCGTATACCGATGTTCATATTGGGACGGCTTCACAAAAAAATGAAATTCCCGTTTGTCACCACCGCCCACTGGGTGTTTAACACCTCGCACGGCTTGAAATATCTTACAAACTGGGGTGAAAAAACCGTAGCGGTATCGGAGGACATCAAGCAATATCTGATTGACAACTACCAAATCCCGCCGGGCGATATACGCGTCACCATAAACGGCATAGACACGGACAAGTTTTCCCCCGACACGGAATGCGCCGACATCAAATCGGAATGCGGCATAAATGACGGCGACAATGTTATAACATATATAAGCCGCATGGACGAGAGCCGCAGCCTCGCGGCGAAGCAGCTTATCGAGATTGTGCCGGAGCTTGACAAAAGCATACCGAATTTAAAGGTCATAATTGTCGGCGGCGGCGACGATTTCGAAAACGT
Source organism: Bacillota bacterium (assembly GCA_021205715.1). GTDB lineage: Bacteria > Bacillota > Clostridia > UBA1381 > UBA1381 > 12844. The sequence continues at coordinate 11,209 of JAJPXA010000188.1, read as the reverse complement.
GACGGCAATCGCGAACCGCGTTAATGGCGAGCTGGGACGAAGCGCGGTTATTCTTACCGGCGCGCGGACAGATATCAACAAGCTTATCGCGCCGTGCAAGCTCTTTGTCGGCGTAAGCCGCTCGGCGCTCGAGGCGATGGCCGCGGAAAAGCCCGTTATAATCGCCGGAAATGAGGGATATATAGGCTTATTTGACGAGAGCAGGCTCGATGTCGGAATAGACACGAATTTTTGCTGCCGCGGCTGTGAAGAATCGTCGGGCGAGCTGTTAAAACAGGATATATTAAAATTTTTCGCGCTTAACGCCGACGAGCAAGCCGCTCTCGGACGTTACGGCAGAGAGCTTATAAAAAGCTCGTACTCCGTCGCGAGAATGACGGACGACACCCTAAAGGTATATGATTGGGCGCTGTCGAAAAACAAGGAAATATTGATTTCCGGCTATTACGGCTTCCACAACAGCGGCGATGACGCGCTGCTGTCGGCTATTATACAGGATATAAAAAAATACAAGGAAAGTCCGAATATCGTGGTTTTATCGGCAAGCCCCAAGGAAACCGGCAAAATGTACGGCGTAAAGGCGATAAGCAGATTAAATCCGTTTTTGATATTAAAGCATATGAAAAACGCCGAAATGCTAATATCGGGCGGCGGCACGCTCATCCAGGACAGGACAAGCACAAAATCACTGTGGTATTACCTTACCGTAATATCGACGGCGTTAAGATATAACCTAAAGGTAATGCTTTACGCAAACGGCATAGGCCCTCTCACGGGAAAGGACAATATAAGGCGCACGGTTAAAATTTTAAACAAAGTCGACCTCATAACCCTAAGGGACGAGGCGTCGAAAAGGCTTCTAGAAAAAATCAATGTTACCAAGCCGCCGATTTTGGTGACAGCCGACCACGCCCTAAATCTATGCGAACGCTCGAATGTCGACGGACGCGCCGTATTGGACGAAATAGGCGTCCCGCGCGGCAAAAAGCTTATCGGAATTTCCGTAAGGCGCTGGGGCGAGCTGAGCGGCGGCTTCGAGGAAATAATCGCCCGCGCCTGCGATTACATCAGCGACAAATACGGCTACTATTGCGTGTTTATCCCTATGCAAATGAGCAAGGATTACAATATTTCCGTAAATATTCTAAGCAAAATGCGCAATAAAGCGTCGATTTTGGAGAAAAAATACTCGGTTGACGAAATGCTCGCGCTCAACGGATGTATGGATATGTGCATAGGTATGCGCCTGCATACGCTCATATACGCGGCGATTAAATCAATTCCCGTTATCGGCTTGGTTTACGACCCGAAAATCAGCAGCTTTATGAAAACCACTCATCAGAATTTGTACGCGGAGGTTTCCTCGCTGAGCGAAGTGGGTCTGATGCGGCTGATTGACGAGTGCGTTAAAAATTATGACAGCATAAAGGCGGATTTAACGAAAAACTATGCCCTGCTCCGAAAGAAATCGGAGATAAACGGAAAGCTCGCGGTTGAGCTGTACGAAAAAGGAAGTGTTGAGATTTGAAAGAGAAAAGTGCAGGCAAAAAAATGCTTTTAACGGCAGTGTTTATGGCGGGAGCGACGCTTGCGGCAAAGGTTTTGGCGCTTGTCAGGGACGCGCTTATAGCGTCGTCGTTCGGAACGGGCATGGAGGCGGACGCGTTTATGGCGGCGTCAAAGCTGCCGACGACGCTCTTTGATATGGTTATCGGCGGAGTAATATCCGCGACCTTTATACCGGTTTTCTCGCAGGTAATGCAGAAGAAAAACAAGGATGAGGCGATGAAATTCGCAAACAAATTCGTCACTATGATATTTTTAATAACGGTTATAATATCTGTTTTGGGAATAGCGCTCGCGAGCCCGCTGACGGACTTTATAGCCCCCGGCTACACGGCGGAAAAGCACGCGCTTACGGTACAGCTCATGTCGATAATGTTCCCGATGATAATATTCACCGGCTTCGCTTTTTCGTTTGTCGGAATATTGCAGTCGTTCGGCGAATATAACATTCCCTCGATTATAAGCGTTGTGTACAACATTGCGATAATCCTTTACTGCGCGGTTTTCTCAAACCGCTTCGGCATACAAGGACTCGCGGTAACGATGCTTGTCGCGTGGAGCTTGCAGGTGGCGGTGCAAATCCCGTCGCTCGTGAAATTTAAATACAAATTCAGGCTTGACTTCAGGCTCAAAGACGAAAACATAAAAAAAGCGCTGCTTTTGGCGGGGCCTATGCTTATAAGTACGTGGGTACAGCCGCTGTACACGATAATAAACTCAAGACTCGCCTCGTCGATAGACGGCGCGTACTCGTCGCTCGAATACGCGAACAGGCTGTATCTGATAGCCACGGGCGTGGTGTCGTTTGTGGTCACAAATTTAATATTCCCGAAAATGTCGCAGGCTAACGCGAAGGACGACCACGCGGAGGCGATAAAGCTCGTAAACATATCGCTCAAGTCGATGATGATAGTTATATTCCCGCTTATGGCGGGCATAATCGTCCTTTCAACGCCGATAACGACGGTGATTTATATGCGCGGCGAATTTACGCCCGATAAGGTGCCCGTGGTGGCGTCCGCTCTCTCCTGCTACGCGGTGGGTATGTTCGGACTGTCAATAAACGAGGTGCTGTCAAAGACGTTTTTCTCTATGCAAAACAGCAAAACGCCTATGATAAACTCAATCATATCGATGCTCTTTAACATAGCGGCGGCATATATTCTCTTTAACACCGTCGGAGTCAGCGGACTCGCTCTCGCGGCGGCGCTCGGAAGCATAGTAAACGCGCTCCTAAACGGCATTTGCCTGAAACGAAAGGTACCCGACGCGTTTTCAATATCGGATTTGGACACCTTTTGGAAAACGTTCGTTTCCGCAGCGGTTATGGGCATTGCGGTATGGCTTCTGCACCGAGGAATAAGCGGATATTTCTCCGGCTTTACCGGAAACGTGATAATCTGCGTAATCTGCGCGGCGGCGGGAGTACTGATATACGCGGCAATGGTGTACGTCTTAAAGGTAAAAGAAATACGGGCGCTTTTAAAGCGCGGATAAACCGACATTAAAAAAGAGGGTCAGCCGACCCTCTTTTTTAATGCTCGAAAAACTCACATTTTCTTCTTTAAATATCTGTCTACCGCTTCGGCGGCTTGTTTACCCTCACGAATTGCCCATACAACAAGGCTTTGACCTCTGCGGCAGTCGCCTGCGGCGAACACGCCTCTTATCGAGGTCTTATGGTCGCTTTCCGCCGCTTTGAAATTGCTTCTCGCGTCGGTTTCCATATTGAGCTGTGTCGGAATTGTCTGCACGGGGCCCAAGAAGCCCATCGCAACCAATACCAAATCACATTCTCTTACCTTTTCCGTGCCCTTTATCGGGTTCGGGCCGAACACGCCCTGCTTGTTCTTGCCCCATTCAACCTGAACGGTGTGAACCTTTTTGACGTTTCCGTACTCGTCGCCCTCGATTTTCGTTATGGTCGTAAGATACTCTCTCGGGTCTTTGCCGTAGAGGTAAATAGCCTCCTCCTGACCGTAGTCGGTCTTTTTGACTCTCGGCCATTCGGGCCACGGGTTGTTCGGCATACGGCACTCCGATGCCTCCGCCATAATCTCAAGCTGAGTAACGCTCTTACAGCCGTGTCTTATCGACGTTCCGACGCAGTCTGTACCCGTGTCGCCGCCGCCGACAATTATAACGTTCTTGCCCTTGGCGCTTATATACTCGCCATCCTCAAGGTTCGAATCAAGCAGGCTCTTTGTGTTTGCGGCGAGAAAATCAACCGCGTAATACACGCCGTTCAAATTCGCGCCCGGCACCGTCAGAGGACGCGGATTGCCCGCGCCGCAGCAAAGAACCACCGCGTCAAAGTCGTCGTCGAGCTTGTCTGCCTTATAATCCTTGCCAATCTCAACGCCGCACTTAAACACAACGCCCTCTTCCTCCATAAGCTTAACGCGTCTTTCAACGACCGACTTGTCGAGCTTCATATTCGGAATACCGTACATCAGAAGTCCGCCGGGTCTGTCCGATTTCTCGAAAACCGTCACCTTATAACCGAGCTGATTTAAGCTGTCCGCGCAGGCGAGTCCCGACGGGCCCGAGCCTACCACGGCAACGGTTTTACCGGTGCTTACCGCGGGGATTCTCGGCTTAACCCAGCCGTTTTCCCACGCCGTGTCTATAATATGGCATTCTATATTTCTTACCGTCACGGGGTCGCCGTTCATACCCGCCGTACACGAGCCCTCGCAAAGCGCGGGGCATACGCGTCCCGTGAATTCGGGGAAGTTGCTTGTAAGCGACAAGCGCTTATAAGCCTCCTCCATATTTCCGTTATACACAAGGTCGTTCCACTCGGGAATAAGGTTGTTCAGGGGGCAGCCTATCGATGTGCGTCCTACCACCATACCCGCGTGACAAAACGGTACGCCGCAGTCCATACATCTCGCGCCCTGCAATTGGAGTGATTTCAAATCATAATGAGTATGAAATTCCTTCCAATCCTTTATTCTCTCCTCCTCCGGTCTGTCCGTCGGGAGGTTTCTTTTATAATCTAAAAATCCGGTTGGTTTACCCATTTATTTCACACTCCTTTTCTTACGCGCTTACCTTTTTACCCGTTACGCTCTCGAACGCTCTGAGCAATGCCGCGTCCGAGCTTGCGCCGTTTCCAAGCTCCTCGTCGATAACCTCTATAACTTTCTTGTAGTCGCTCGGAATTACCTTTACGAAATCCTTCAGCGCCTCGTCCCAGTTATCAAGGATACCCTTCGCGACAGACGAGCCTGTGTAAGCGAGCTGTTTTTCTATCATACTCTTCAGGGTTGACTTATCCTTTTCGGACATCTCCTCAAATAAAATCATACCTGTGTTGCATTTTTGCTTAAAGTCCTTGTTCTTATCGTATACATACGCGATACCGCCGGACATACCCGCCGCGAAATTGCGTCCCGTTTCACCGAGAACCGCCACGCAGCCGCCGGTCATATACTCGCATCCGTGGTCGCCGACACCCTCGACAACCGCCGACATACCCGAGTTTCTTACGCAGAAGCGCTCGCCCGCGATGCCTCGGATGTAAGCCTCGCCTCGTATCGCGCCGTAGAACGCGACGTTGCCGATTATAACGTTTTCCTCGGGAACAAGGTTTGATGTTTCCTGCGGCACAACTACTATTCTGCCGCCCGAAATTCCCTTGCCTATATAGTCGTTCGAATCGCCCTCAAGCGTGAGCGTTATGCCGGGCGCCAAGAACGCGCCGAAGCTCTGACCGGCTGAGCCGACAAACTTCAAATTTATCGAGCCGTCCGGAAGACCCTCCTCGCCGTGACGTCTTGCGACCTCGGACGATAAAATCGTTCCCGCTACGCGGTCTGTGTTCGTAATCTCAAGAGTCGCCGAAACCTTTTTGCCCTCGTATACCGCCGGAGCGCACAGCTTTAAGAGCGTGTTCATATCAATGCTCTTGTCAAGCTCGTGATCCTGCGCCTTGTTGCAGTAGCGGTCAGCCGCGTCCGCGACGGTCGGCTGGTACAATACCGACGACAAATCCACGGTTTGCGTTTTCCAATTATCCGCGGTTTTCTGCGAAAGCTTTTCAACGTGGCCGATAAGCTCATTTACGGTTTTAACGCCTATTTTTGCCATCCATTCGCGCAAATCCTGCGCGATAAACTTCATAAAGTTTTCAACATATTCCGGTTTGCCGCTAAAGCACTTGCGCAGCTTCGGGTTCTGCGTCGCGACGCCGACGGGGCAAGTGTCGAGGTTGCACACTCTCATCATTACGCAGCCTATAGCAATCAACGGGCCCGTCGCGAAGCCGTATTCCTCCGCGCCCAGAAGCGCCGCTATCGCGACATCGCGTCCGGTGAGCAGCTTGCCGTCGGTTTCTATTACGACTCTGTTTCTTAAATTGTTCATCAAAAGCGCCTGATGCGTTTCGGCAAGACCAAGCTCCCACGGAAGTCCCGCGTGGCGAACCGATGTTTTCGGAGCCGCGCCCGTGCCGCCGTCATAGCCGGAGATTAAGATTACATCCGCTCTGCCCTTTGCGACGCCCACGGCGATTGTGCCGACACCCGCCTCTGAAACAAGCTTAACCGTGATTCTCGCGTCGCGGTTGGCGTTCTTGAGGTCGTGTATAAGCTGCGCCAGATCCTCGATTGAATATATATCGTGATGCGGCGGGGGCGATATAAGTCCCACGCCCGGGGTGGAATGTCTTGTTTTTGCAATCCACGGATATACCTTGGCGCCCGGAAGGTGTCCGCCCTCGCCGGGCTTCGCGCCCTGCGCCATTTTTATCTGTATTTCCTTAGCGTTGTTCAAATAGTGAATATGCACGCCGAATCTGCCCGAGGCAACCTGCTTTATTGCCGAGCAGCGGCTGTCGCCGTTCGCATCCGGAGTAAAGCGCGCCTTATCCTCGCCGCCCTCTCCGCTGTTGGACTTGCCGCCCAAGCGGTTCATAGCTATCGCAAGGCACTCGTGCGCCTCTTGGCTTATCGAGCCGTATGACATCGCGCCGGTTTTAAACCTCTTTACAATGCTCTCCACGCTTTCAACCTGATCAAGCGCTATCGGCTTTTCTATCGTCTTTATATCAAGCATACCGCGTATGGTGCATTGACGGCTGTTATGCGAGTCAATTTCCTCGGCATACTCTTTATACAGCTCGTAATTGCCTGTGCGGCACGCCTGCTGAAGCTTATAAATCGTCGCGGGGTTGAACATATGATACTCGCCCTTCGCGCGCCATTTATACTCGCCGCCCTCCTTGAGCGCCTTTTTGCCGCTCACGGGCGAGAACGCCTCCTTATGGCGTGCAAGCGCCTCGCGCTCGATATGCTCTATGCCGATACCGCCGATTCTCGTGGTGGTGCCGGTGAAATACTTATCGACAACCGCCTGCGAAATACCGAGCGCCTCGAAAATCTGCGCGCCCTGATACGACTGTATCGTCGAAATGCCCATCTTTGACATTATCTTTATAATACCGCTCGTGCAGGTATGGTTATATCTCTTAAACGCCTCCTCGCGGTCAACCTTGATAAGTCCCTCGCCGATAAGCTGGTCAATCGCCTCATAAACCATATACGGGTTTATGCCGTTCACGCCGTATCCGACAAGGCACGCCATATGATGAACCTCGCGCGGCTCCGCCGTTTCAACTATAATCGACGCTCTCATACGCGTAGACTTCGCCAAAAGATGGTGATGCAGTCCCGACGCCGCCAAAAGCGCCGGTATCGGAGCCTTATCCTTATCCGCTCCCTTATCGGAGAGGATAATAATATTATATCCCTCGTCGATAGCGATGTCCGCCGCCTCGAATATACTCTCGAGCGCCGCCTCCATATCACCCGGAACGTTCGCGTTAAAGAGCATAGGAAGCGTTATCGTCTTAAAGCCTTCCATATCGATATTGCGGATTTTTTCAAGCTCCTCGTTCGACAAAATCGGGCTTTCCGCTCTTACCTTGCGGCAGTTAAGCTCCGATGACGTGAGCAAATTCTGCTCCGTTCCGAAAAACGTGTACGACGATGTCACAATCTCCTCGCGTATAGCGTCAATCGGCGGGTTTGTAACCTGCGCAAACAGCTGCTTGAAGTAATTGTAAAGCATCTGCGGCTTTTCCGAAAGCACCGCAAGCGGAATATCCGTACCCATCGCGGAGATGGGGTCGGTATCCTTGTCGACTATCTGCCGGAGGGTCATATTAAGATCCTCCCAAGTATAGCCGAATATCTTCTCGCGCGTCAAGAGGTCGACATCACTGTCTGCGCCGTTTTCGCGCCCCTTGAACATATCCGCGTATTCCTGCAGGGTACGCTTGTTAAGCATTCTGCCCTTTAAGCCCTTTACAAGGCTTGCCCAACTGTCGCCGTGCTTTTTCGTTTTTGACGGCAGCGAGTCAAGCTCGACAAGCGTCTGCTTAACCCATTCGCCGTAGGGCTTATGCTTCGCCTCATAGGTTTTTACCTCCTCATCCGAAACAATCTTGCCCTTCGCTGTGTCTATCAGGAGCATTTTGCCCGGATACAGACGATCCTTTTTAACAATTTTCGATTCGTCCACGGGAGTAACGCCGACCTCAGACGATAAAATAACCTCGTCGTCCGACGTAACGTAATATCTCGCGGGTCTTAAGCCGTTTCTGTCAAGCGTCGCGCCGACAACAGTGCCGTCCGTGAACGCTACCGCCGCCGGGCCGTCCCACGGCTCGGTTATGCACGCGTGATACTCATAGAACGAGCGCATAAGCGGATCCATATCCTTATTCTTTTCCCACGGCTCGGGAATGGTCATCATAACCGCTCTCGGGAGCGAGAAGCCCGCCAAATGCAGGAACTGCAAATAGTTGTCGAGCATAGCGGAGTCCGAGCCCTCCTCGTTGATAACGGGGAAAATCTTTTCCATATCGCCCTCAAACTCGGGGGTTTGGAACATATGCTCGCGCGCCTTAACCCAGTTTACGTTTCCGCGAATGGTGTTAATTTCGCCGTTATGGATAATATAACGGTTCGGATGCGCTCTTTCCCACGACGGGAACGTGTTCGTCGAAAAACGCGAGTGAACAAGCGCGATTGCGGTTGTCATATCGACGTCCTTCAGGTCAAGGTAAAATCCCGTAACCTGGTCGGGGATCAGCATACCCTTATAAACTATCGTCCGCGAGCTTAACGACGCGAAGTAGAAATAATTATCGAGCTTAGCGGCTCTTATTTTATTCTCGGCAATCTTGCCTATAACGTATAGGCGTCTTTCAAAATCGTCCTCGGACATAGCCTTGTCGCCTTTGCCGATAAACACCTGCACAATGTACGGCATAGCCTCAAATGCGGATTTTCCCAAGCAATCGGGATATACCGGTACCTCGCGGATACCCAAAAGCACCTGCTTTTCATCCGCTATAATTTCCTTTACCTTGTCAAGGCTTTTTGTTCTTGTGCCCTCATCGGGGGACAAAAACAGCATTCCCACGCCGTAGCTGCCTTTTTCGGGAAGCTCTATCCCTTCGTTGCGGCACACCTTGTGCATAAACTTATCGGGCATCTGTATCAGAATACCCGCGCCGTCGCCGGTATCTATCTCGGCGCCCACGCCTCCTCTGTGCGCAAGATTACGAAGAATTCTCATCGCCGATTTGATAATCTCGTGCGACTGCCTTCCCTTTATATTTGCCACACAGCCTATGCCGCAGGCATCGTGTTCAAACTTCGGGTCATACAAGCCCTGCTTTTTTGGTAATCCTATCTGCTGCACTTTCGCTCATCCTTTCCGTATATCAGTTTCTGAATATATTACAGCAATTTCTTAATTCTTTCCATTGCCGCCTCCGTGTTCTCCTTTGACGAGAACGCGGTAAGTCTTACATACCCCTCGCCGCTCGGGCCGAATCCCGCTCCGGGAGTCGTGCCTACGGCTGTTTCGTTCAATATCTTGTCAAAGAACTCCCACGAGCCCATATTGTCGGGGGTCTTTGCCCAAATATACGGCGCGTTTTCACCGCCGTAAACCTCAAGACCTATATCGGTCAAGGCGTTTCTTATAATAGACGCGTTGTTTAAATAATACGCGACATTTTCCTTGGTCTGCTTTTGTCCCTCGGGCGAATATACCGCCTCCGCCGCTCTTTGAATAATATAGGGAACGCCGTTGAACTTCGTGCATTGACGTCTGTTCCACAGACCGTTAAGCTCCGTTCCGTTTACCTTAAGCTCGTGAGGAACTATCGTATACGCGCACCGCGTTCCGGTAAATCCTGCGGTTTTCGAGAACGAGCGGAATTCGATTGCGACCTCCTTCGCGCCCTCAAGCTCATAAATGCTGTGCGGCACGTCGGGGTTCGTTATAAACGCCTCATACGCGCTGTCGTATAAAATGACCGCCTTGTTCTCTCTCGCGTAGTCAATCCAAGGCTTTAACTGCTCCTTTGTCGCCGCGACACCCGTGGGGTTGTTCGGGAAGCAAAGGTATATAATATCGACCTTCTCGGTCGGGAGCTGCGGCATAAATCCGTTCTCGGCAAGGCAGGGCATATAGTAAAGGTTCGACCAATGCTCATCTATATAATCGCCCGCGCGTCCCGCCATAGCGTTGGTGTCGACATAAACCGGATAAACGGGGTCGCACACCGCGACCTTGTTATCGACGGAAAAAATATCGCCGATATTTCCGCAGTCCGACTTCGCGCCGTCCGATACGAACACCTCATCCGCCTCAAGCTCGATGCCGCGCGAGGCGTAATCATATTTCACGATAGCGTTTCTTAAGAAATCATATCCCTGCTCGGGGCCGTAGCCGCGGAACGTTTCCGCCGCCGCCATCTCATCGACAGCCTTATGCATAGCGTCGATTACCGCCGGCACGAGCGGACGCGTAACGTCGCCTATGCTCATCTTTATAACCGGCTTGTCGGGATTCGCCTCTTGAAACGCCGATATTTTCTTCGCCACCGTCGAGAACAAATAGCTGCCCGGCAGCTTCAAATAATTATCGTTAATTTTTGTCATTTTTAAAATTCCTCCTTATATCGCCCGAGCGTTGCACCCAAGACGTGTTGATTTTCTTTAGTTCGTATAACCATTATACACGATACCGAAGATAAAATCAATGTATCTCTGTTCCGATGTTTTATTCGGTAAATTTTTGTTTAGAGTACTGATTGACATTTATGAACATTGTGCATCCACATAACATTCTTTTTCTTAAAAAAGTTTTAAAAGACTTCTTTTCTGAAAAGAAGCAAAAGCACCAAAGGGTTGCACTTCTTCGACTTTGCGAAACAAAGTCGAGGAGAAACCCGCTTGTTGTAAGATGTATGTCAATGTTCTTGGTAATAGGCTCTTACAAGCGAAAAGCCTCAGGGTCTTGGAGATACTGACGAAAAGGTTAGCATCTTCTATAGACAACAACTTTTTTTAAAACCTCAAACAGCCATACCCGACGCGGCTCCTACCCTCGCGTGTGCGAGGGTGAGGGAAAAAACAAAGTTTTTTCACGAAGTTTTGCCAAAGGCAAAACTAAGAGGCGCCTTTGGCGCTCTCCCTTAGCTTGCGTCAGTGGGGTTATGTTAATATTCTCCAAAGCGAAACGATAGTTTCGCACGCAGGTCAAGGACTGCAAGTCCTTGTAGGGTTCAGGGGCAAAGCCCCTGACGGAGCGCGAGGCAGCGCCTCGCATAACACTC
>JAJPXA010000076.1 GCA_021205715.1 Bacillota bacterium | reverse complement strand
ATATTATTTGCGCTAAATTTTCAAGTTTTTGCGCGCATTTTTCGTTTCGCGGCTCTTATGCCCGAAAACATAAGCTTACCTCTTAAACGGCAGGGAAATACGAATTTCGTCAAATTCAACATATCTTTATTGTCATTTTCAGCAAATTTATACTAAATTATTCGTTATTCGATGTTGCAATAGCCGTATCTATGTTATATAATATACCCTAACGGTTTAGGAGGTAATTTTAAATGGAACAAACAAAAGAAAATAAAATGGGCACTATGCCGGTAAACCGGCTGCTTATAACAATGTCGCTGCCTATGGTTATATCGATGCTTGTGCAGGCGCTCTATAACGTTGTCGACAGCATATTCGTTTCGCGTCTTTCCGAGGACGCGCTCACTGCGGTATCGATGGCGTTTCCTATGCAAAATCTTATGATTTCGGTCGCGGCCGGCATCGGCGTCGGAATAAACGCTATGCTTTCAAGAAGACTTGGCGAAAAGAATTACGCCGCGGCAAACAAAACAGGCGAAAACGGTATTTTTCTTGAGGCAATGGGGTACATATTGTTCCTTCTTATCGGAATATTCGCGACAAACGCGTTTTTCGCGGCGCAGTCAGCGTCGGCGGCGATAGCCGAAATGGGCGTCGCGTATACGAGAATATGCCTTATTATGTCATTCGGTATGTTTATGCAAATTGCGTCGGAGCGTATTTTGCAGTCAACGGGCAGGACAATATATACTATGATAACGCAAAGCACGGGCGCGGTTATAAACATAATTCTTGACCCGATACTTATTTTCGGACTTTTCGGTATGCCGAAAATGGGCGTCGCGGGCGCGGCGATAGCGACGGTTACGGGTCAGATTTGCGCGGCGATTTTAGCGACCGTATTAAATATAAAATGCAATCCCGATGTGCATATCAGCTTCAAGGGGTTTAAACCGGAATCGGAATTTATAAAAACAATTCTCTCGGTCGGTGTGCCCTCTATTATAATGTCCTCCGTCGGTTCGGTGATGACATTCTGTATGAATAAAATTCTTATCGCGTTCTCATCCACGGCGGTCGCGGTTTTCGGTGTGTACTTCAAGCTGAACAGCTTCGTGTTTATGCCGGTATTCGGACTTAACAACGGTATGGTTCCTATTGTTTCGTACAATTACGGCGCGAAAAACAAGAAGCGGCTTACAAAAACCGTAAAATTGGCGGTTGTCTACGCGGCGCTTATTATGTGCGTCGGAATAGCGCTCTTTCAGTTCATTCCGGACGCCCTGTTCAGGCTGTTCGACGCTTCTGAAAATATGATTGAAATAGGCGTTCCGGCGCTCAGAACAATAAGCATCAGCTTTGCGTTGGCGGGAGTATGCATAGCGCTCACGTCCTCTTTTCAGGCTCTGGGTCACGGAGTTTTAAGTATGATAATTTCCATAACGCGTCAGCTTATCATATTGCTTCCGTCCGCGTATATCCTCGCGAAGATTGCGGGTCTTAACGCGGTATGGTGGTCGTTTAATATTGCGGAGGTATTCTCGCTTGCGCTGTGCCTTATATTCTATAAATATATTTACAATAAAATAATAAAGCCTTTGGATAATCCGATAAACAATTCCGAGCAATAACGCGGATTGCGAGAAAAAAGAGATTCGGTTTCGGCGCCGCCGAAATCGAATCTCTTTTTTAAACCGTTTCTATTACCGTAAAGCTCTCGCGCATATCGATATAACCCATAAAATCCTTGCGGGTTTTGCCCCCGACCGTGAATTTTACGCGTTCTATACCGTCAATCGACAAAAGCGAGTTCACCACCGAATACACCGTCAGCTTTTCCAAATCGCGTCCGTCCGGATGATTTTCAGCCATTTTTTCGCTTATATTCACCGTCGCCGTGCCGTCCTTGACCTTAACCGTCATACACCCGTTGATTTTCGGTATCGTGCGGCGTATTTTCGGGTTATCGTCAAAGCCCTCGATAAGGCGGTTTATGACATACTCCGCTTTTTTCGGCGGCGTGTCCGCTTTCGTGTATGTATCAATCGATATTAGCCGCATCATTTCGGCGTCCGTAACGTATAATTCTACCGTTTCGCCGCCGTTGTCCCTTACGGCGAATACCACCGTCGCGGCGCATACGAAAATCAATGTGAAAAACAATATTTTCTTCAATGCAAAAACCTCCATACTATATAGTATGAAGGCTTGTCCCGAATTATTCCGTTTTTAATCCGCCGCCTCGAGCGCCTGCGCGAGCTGGTCGGGGCACGACGTGCCTCTGCCGCGGCAGTCTATTCCGCGAAGCCTTTTTACCGCCTCGTCCCTATCCATACCCTCGACAAGCCTTGCGACGCCCTGCGTATTGCCGTTACAGCCGCCGGTATATTTTACGTTATGTACCTTATTGTCAATTATTTCAAACTCGATAAGCTGCGAGCAAACGCCCTGCGGCCGATATTCGTATTTCGCCATTTTATGTTACCGCCTTTCCCTTATTTTCTGTATTTATTCTACCATAAAAAAGCGGGTTTGTCCACCGTTTAGTGATATTTTGCCGCCAAACTCGACAGAATTTGCGCCGATTTTTATTATTTTACGTTTATGACGCACTCGCCGCTTTCAATCCCGTCGGAGGCGGCAATGATTTTGACTTCTCCCCTACTTCCGTTAAGGCGCACAAGCAGCTGAGCTTTGCCGTTAAACAAGCGTCTTACCGGTACGCGGTCGCGCTCGCGGCTTGACGGATTTCCGTTGCCCGCGCCCAAAAATTCACCCGCACCCGATATGTAAAAGCGCACCTCATTATCCGCCGTCGGCACCGTCAAACCGTCCGCGTCACGCGCGGATATATTGATTATCGCGGTGTCCTCGTCTGCGGACATAACCGCCTTGTACGGTTCAAGTATAATCCTATGTACGGCTCCGGTGGTTTTTACGGTTTCGCGCATAACCTCGCCGCCGTTCCTATAGCCTATAGCCGTCAACTCACCCGGCTCATATATGACGTTTTCCCATGACAGGTATCGGCTCGACTTGCGTCTGCCGTAACTTTTACCGTTCACAAACAGCTCCGCCTCGTCAAGATTGGAAAAAGCGTAAACCACGAGCGCCTCGCCCGCGTCTACGGGATAATTCCAATGCGGAAAAATATGCAGAACGTCCTCGTCCGTCCATTGAGATTTGTAATAGTAATAATTATCCTTAGGAAATCCGCAGTAATCGAATATCCCGAACTGCGAATATACCGCCGGATATACCATCGGCGTCGGCTCGCCGCGGTAGTCCATACCCGTCCAGAGGAAGATTCCGCTTAGATAATCGCGCTCGGCGAAGTATTCCCACTCTCCTTCCGCAATGTCCCTCTTTACCGCCTTTTTGCCGACTTTGCACTTTTGCTCGTTTTCCTCATCAAAGATATAATATCGTCCCTTGTGTTCGTCCGTACTGTAGCAGCCGCGCGTCCAACTGTTCGCGCTCGCCTCGGTTATAAGAATCGGTTGGCGCGGCATACGCTTATGATAATCGTCCCAAGCGGTTTTGCAATAATTAAATCCCATAACATCAAGATTTTTCGTAACTCCGACATATCCCTCGGCGGTGTCAAACCGCTCCTTTCCGTTCCAACAAACAACGGCGGAGGTTATCGGGCGCGTCTTATCAAGGCGGCGCACCTCCATTTTCATAGTAACGGTAGTCCTTGCCGTTTCGGGTCTGTCCTGCGAGAAAATTTCCTCGTTTCCTATACCCCATATAAATATCGAAGGGTGGTTTCTGTCGCGCTTAACCATCGAACAGAGCGCGTCCAAATCCTGCGGCGCACTGCTCATACGGCGCGTTTCGTCCATAACGAGTATTCCGAGCCTGTCGCATACGTCCAAAAGCTGCGGCGACGGCGGATAATGCGCCGAGCGGTACGCGTTCGCGCCCATCGTTTTCATCTGCGCGATACGGTATTCCCACACGCTGTCCGGCACTCCGATGCCCACTCCCGCGTGGTCCTGATGACAGCACAAACCCTTTATTGTTAAATGCCGCCCGTTAAGGAAAAATCCCTTGTCCGCGTCAAAGCAACACTCTCTTATGCCGAAGCTCACGGTGACGGAATCAATAAGCTCACCGCAAAAGGAATCCGCACGGCAAAAGGAGTTCGCAATGCGGTACAGCTCCGCCGTAACACTGTAAAGATACGGCGAATCCACGTCCCAAAGGCTTACGTTCGAAAGCGGAACGGTCTGCTCACATACGGCATTATCCCACGCCCGCGCCGAAACCGCGCATTCGCTTGAACCGACAACAGCTCCGCTCATATCGGCAATGCGTATTTTTACCGAAAAATCCGCGTTCTCCGTCAGCTTGTTTTCAATTTCCGTTTCTATATGCACATTCGCCGACTTATTTTCAAGGCACACATCGGAATAAACATACACGCCGTTCTCGGCTATATGCGCGGCGCTTTTATATTCCAGCCAAACATGGCGGTATATTCCGCCGCCCTCGTACCACCAACCCTCACGGCCGGAGGAATCCACGCGCACCGCGACAGTGTTTTCGCCGCCGAAATTCACGAAATCAGTTATGTCATAGCAAGCCTCGGTATAGCCGCTCTCGTGACTGCCGGCAAAGTATTCGTTGAGATACACGGTGCTGTTTCTGTACACGCCGTCAAAATGTATGTAAACGCGCTTACCCGCCATATCCGCGGGAATATCGAATTTGCGTCTGTACCACGCAACGCCGCCCTCGAGCGAACCGCCGGCGAAATGGCGGCTGTCGATGCTCTCCATTTCCGGAATTTGGCGCATCTCCTCGGACAGCGCGGATTTTTGTGTGTAGTCGCCGTCAATCATAAAATCGTGCGGCAAATCCACATTTTGCCAATGCGAATCGTCGAGTCCGACCGCCGCCGCTCCAAAACTGTATGCACGCGCCTTTGCGCCGCCCCAGCCGTCGGTTGTGCTCTGCGGCTTTAAGTCGCCTCTCATAAACCGCCAGTTTTTGTCAAGATTGATTTTATTCATAAATATGCCCTCCGTGACCGATTTTAATATAATTTTAACAGCTTTGCGGCGCAATGTAAAGCAAAAAAAATGCGCCGTTTCGTTTTGAACGACGCATTTTCGTTTATTCCAAAATATTTATATCATTAAATTCAACCAAATTTTCAAGTCCGTACACGATTAAAATACTATCGTATTTCTCTCGGCTTACAAGCTCCGACACCGAGCTTAAATAATACCGTAAATCCACCATATCCGTAACGCTGTTATGAAGCGCCAAAAACGGCGCAAGACAATGCGCGTAGGAGTCCTTAATCAAAAGCAGTCTGCCCTCGGCAGCGCCGGTGTTTTCTATGCGCACATAGCTGTGATTGCCGTCAAGATACACGGGGTACTTGTCCGCCTCATCCAAATGCGCGCGAAAAAACATATCATCGGAAGTTTTTTCGCTTACACCGTCCGATATTGTTACCTTAACGTCCGCAGGATGCGTCCAAAGCTCTATCGTTTCGCCGTCCTCGCGCCAAAAAGCGCTTTTTGAATATGTCGTGCCGTAAAAACCGCCGCAGCTTTCAATCTCAAACTCGCTTTCGCTAAGCGCGTCGGCACAGAACAGCCTATACGCCTCATACGCGCCGCGGCTCGTCCAATGGTGGTCGGTTTTATAAAAAAGCTGTTCTCCGTTCGCCGTAAGCGCGCGGAAACGCTCGCGGACATCGATAAATTCCGCGCAGTCCGAGAGCAGCTCCGCCGCGCGGTCGATATACTCGTCGTCATTATACGGCGCGTGATTTTTCGGGAGCTTGTCCTCCTCCACCGCGCCGGTCGTCGGCACTATCATAACGGATACGGGGACTTCTGTTTTCTCGCAAAAAGCGCGTATTACCGCCATATTTTCCTCAAATTTTTCGTCATCGGACGTGAGCGGCGCGTTAATCAGATAGCCGTCACTGCACTTGTACACGCCGTTCGCGCCGTTTCTGCCGGTATAAAGCGTGAAATAGGAATTCATCGCAACCCAACTGTCCTTAAACGGAAAATGGTCGGTGAGATAGGTTTCGGTATCCTCCTCAAAGCTTCCGCTCATCAGCGACGCCGCACTGAATTTCGGCGTACTTGCAAGAGTGCGTTTCTCGTTTACCGAAAATTCGGATTTCGGAAGCGCGAAAAACAGCGCCGCAAAACCGAAAATAAAGGCGGCAAACACTGCGGTAAGTATTTTATCCCTATTCACTGCGACCCCTCCTTAAAATCTGAAATACAAAAACGGGTTATAGCTGTCGCTTACAAGCGCCGCCGTGCATATAACAAGCGCCGCTGCGCAAAGCACGATTTCCGCCGCGCCGCAAACGCGCGTGCTTTTTATCTTACACCATACGTTTTTCCCAAGCGGCGTGCAGGCGATAACCGCCGCCGCGCCGAGCGGCAGATATGACAGCGACGCGCTCAGCGCCGCGCCGCCTATCACGCCGTTTCCGGGCGTGAACATCAGACGAAAATAATCAAGCATTTCCGAGCCGCTCTCAAACGTGAATATCACCCAGCCTATCATCACGAAAAACAGCGCGTATATATGCCGAAACGCGGACGGGAGCCTTTCAAGGTATTTCCCGTACACATATTTTTCCAAAACCAACAAAACGAAATAATACACGCCCCAAAATATGAAATTAAAGCTCGCGCCGTGCCAAAATCCGGTGAGTGCCCAGACAACGAACAGATTGAAAATCACCCTCGGTGTTTTTCTGCGGTTGCCGCCCAAGGGGATATACACGTAATCGCGAAACCACGAGCTTAACGATATATGCCACCTGCGCCAAAAGTCGGTTATACTTTCGGAAACATACGGATAGTTGAAATTACGCATAAATTCAAAGCCGAACATCCTGCCCAGACCCACCGCCATATCGGAATATCCCGAAAAGTCAAAGTAAATCTGAAGCGTATACGCCGCGATGCCTATCCACGCGCCGAGCGTGCCCATATCGTTTCCGCAGTCCTTTACGCTCTCCCAAAACAAACCCATTTGATTTGCGATAAGCACCTTTTTTGCAAGTCCGACAGTGAAAACGCGTATTCCGTCCGCAAATTGATTTATGCTTTCGCGTCTGTTTTCAAGCTGTTCGCGTATATCGGCGTATCTTACGATAGGCCCCGCGATAAGCTGCGGGAAAAACGATATGTACGTGCCGAAATTTACGATGCTTTTCTGCGCCGGAGTGTCATTTCTGTAAACGTCGATAATATACGACACCGCCTGAAATGTGTAAAACGAAATTCCTATCGGAAGCGAGAGCTTGATTTTCGGAAGCATCGAAAGCAGCGGAATTTGACGCAGTATATCCGCGAAAAAGCCCGCGTATTTGAATGCGCCAAGCAAACCGAAGCTTACCGCAAGCGCAAAAATAACAAACGTCTTTGAAAGACGTTTGTTATCACGGTATTTGTCTATAAGCAAGCCGAAAATGAAGTTGCTGACAACGGATGCCGCCATTATCAGCACAAACACCGGCTCTCCCCATCCGTAAAAGACGAGGTTTGCGATAAGCAAAAATACGTTTCGGCCTCTCGGCGGCACTATGTAATATATAAGAAGAACCGCCGGCAGATACAAAAACAAAAATATTAAGCTTGAAAATACCAATTTAATACCCCTTTATTCGGAATTATTCGGACAACCCCGCTATAACGCTCGAAACGCTTTCGGAATCATCGTTTGAAACGCAAACGATAACGCAGTCGCCGACCGTTTCAATCACCGCCGCGTCAAGCTTGGGCACCTCATTCGGCGCGTATGACTCGTAGCTCTCCTTTTGGGACGCGATATGCTCCCGCGCCTTTTCCTCTACGGCTTCCGTGTCCTCGGTTTTAAAAACCGCAATTTCATCCACTACCGCCGCGGTACCGCAATATGCCGCCGCCTCGCTCACCGTTTCCTCGTCAAGACCGTATTTTTTAAGAGCGATATTTGACGAAACCTCCGTAAGCTCCTCCGAAAATTCCACATTTTCCGCAAGCGCGTCCGCCGCCGTATTCACATCAAGCGATATACTCTCCCCGCACGCGGCAAGCATTAAAAGCATAATTACCCCCGCGATTACCGCTGTTATTTTTTTCATCTATTTTACCTCCGCATTTTGCAGCGCGTCAAATTCAGCATCAATATCGGCTGTTTTTGCGTCAGCTGCTTTGAATAATCTTAAGCATTTCTATGTAATAATCCTCGCCGAAATGTATTCCGTCCGTCGCCGCGTCGGCGGCAAGATATCCGTCCTCCTGCACAAAGGGTGTGAATATATCCGCGAACACCGCGCCGTTTTGCTCGGCAAGAGCTTTTAATTTTTCGTTATATGTTTTTATATTTTCAATATTCAGCCCGTCAACATCCTGCTCGGATACCTTCTGCGATATCGGCGTTACCGCCAATATGTAAATTCCCGCGCTCGGCTGATAAGAGCGCACCGTGTCTATAACGGTTTGATACTGCTCGAAAAACGCGTCGCCAATCCAACCGACCTCGTTTTCGCCGAACATAAGAAATATCTTCGCGTACTGCTTGCCCGCGTTAAGCTCCTCAATAATCGGCACGCTTCCCGTCGCGGTGGATACGCTCGTAACCTGATTTATGCTTAACCCCACCTTCGAAAAATAGTCGCAGTTTTCCAAAAGCTCATAAATCGTAATTCCCTCAACGAAGGAATTGCCGACAAAGGCGGTGTTATCATAAAATGTTTGATTTATTCCGTTTTCGTCAATTCTCGGTTCGGGAGTCGGAGTAGGCTTTGCCGCTTCCTCCGCTGCCGCCTCCGCGGCAATGCGCATAGCCTCTTCGGCTTTTTTTTGCTGTATCGAATTCACTATGCTTTTCACGCCGAAAACAAGCGCCAAAACCGCAGCAGCGGCAGCCAAAATAACCGCCGCGCGCCTTATCAAATAAATTTTGTGCTTTACGGCGCGCTCGCGCTCCTGCTTGCGCATTTGAATTTCCTCTATTCTTTTTCTTTCTCCCGCCATTTAACACTCCC
The DNA here is from genome assembly GCA_021205715.1 of Bacillota bacterium. Classification (GTDB taxonomy): domain Bacteria; phylum Bacillota; class Clostridia; order UBA1381; family UBA1381; genus 12844. The sequence continues at coordinate 3,190 of JAJPXA010000076.1, read as the reverse complement.
CGCAAACCGTAAATACAACATTTAATTTATTATGAGCGCTCCGCGATAAGCTTTTCCGCGCTCGCGAGCTTCAAACACGTTACAAGCACGCCGCACGCCGCCTTAAGCTCGTCGGACTCCGGATATGTCGGCGCGATTCTTATATTCGAATCGTGAGGATCCTTTCCGTAAGGATACGTCGCGCCCGCGCCCGTAAGTTTAACGCCCGCGTTTTTACAAAGCTCCACCACTCTTTTCGCGCAGCCGTCCATAGTGTTGAGCGATATGAAATATCCGCCGCGCGGATTTGTCCACTCCGCGATGCCCAAAGGCGCAATCTCCGTTTCAAGCGTATCCAACACGGTCTTGAACTTCGGTCTTAAAATAGCCGCGTGGCGCTTCATATGCTCTGTCATACCGTCAAAACCGCCGAAAAATTTAACGTGTCTTAACTGATTGACCTTATCGTGACCGATGGTCTGAATCGTAAGCTGCTTCTTAATGAAATCGATATTTTTCTTCGACGCCGCGACAGCCGCTATGCCTGAGCCGGGGAACGTCACCTTTGAGGTCGAGCAAAATTTATACACCATATCGGGATTGCCCGCCTTGGCGCACTCGTCAAGAATTTCAAGTATATGATCTTGGTTTTCCGGCTCGTCAAAAAGATGATGAATACAATACGCGTTATCCCAATAAATTCTGAAGTCCTCCGCCGCAGGCTTTAACGCCGCGAAACGTCTTACGACCTCGTCCGAATAGGTGATGCCCGAGGGATTTGAATACTTCGGAACACACCAAATGCCCTTAACCATCGGGTCGGACGACACGTATTTTTCAACCAAATCCATATCGGGGCCGTTTGAGTCCATAGGTATATTTATCATTTCTATACCGAAAAATTCGGTTATCGCAAAATGCCTGTCATAGCCGGGAACCGGACAAAGGAATTTTACTGTTCCGTCCAGCTTCATCCACGGCGTCGATCCGCACACACCGTGCGTCATAGAGCGCGATACGGTGTCGTACATAACATTCAAGCTTGAGTTTCCGTATATTATAATATTGTCGATGGGACATTCAATCATCGCGCTCAAAAGCCGCTTCGCCTCGATAATTCCGTCGAGAGTGCCGTAATTGCGGCAGTCAACGCCGTCCTCGCCGACAAGCGGAGAATCCGCCAATCCTTTCATCATCCCCATTGAAATATCAAGCTGAGCCGTGTTGGGCTTGCCTCTTGACATATCAAGCTGTAGGTTTTTGGCGCAGATTTCATCGTATTCCTTTGTCAGCTTTTCGCGTTCATTAAAAAGTTCTTCGTCAGACATCGTCTTATACAACATATCAAAATCCTCCCGTTAAGATATTTTTATCCGCATAACAGTATATCATATCCGAGTTTTACAGTCAAGTAAAATGAATACCGAATTTTACCCGAATTGCGCGGCGTTATTCGGTTGTTTTCACCGACACCGCGACTCCGTCGCCCAAAGGCAGCAATGACGTTTCGAGCGTTTTTTCGTTTGTCAGCGCGGTTATATATCCGCGCAGGCGCTCGGTTATCGTAATCTTGCGCCGCGCGACGTGCGCGTCGTCCGCCGTCATTCCCTTGTACAGCACATTATCCGACACAAGCACGCCGCCCTTTTTCAAAAGACGTATGCAGTCGTCAAGCATATAAATATAGTGCGCCTTGGGGCCGTCAAGGAAAATCAAATCCATACTTTCATCCTCGTCGATATACGAAAGGTAGTCCTTCGCGTCCGCCTCGACAACCTCAACGCGGTCGGAACAGCCTAACAGCTCTATGTTTTTCCGCGCAATATCCGCCATATCCGCGCTGTATTCAATCGTCAATATCCGCGCGTCCTCTGCCGCCTTCGCCATTACAACGGACGAATAGCCTATCGCCGTGCCTATTTCCAAAATGCGCTTCGGGCGCGCGATACGGCACAAAACCGATAAAAACCGAGCCGTTTCCGGTTCGGCTATCGGCACGCCGTTGTCTTTGGCATAACGCTCCATACGCGCCAAACGCTCGTCCGTTTGCGGCGTGTTTTCGCGCAGCCAGCGCGTTATATACGGCGCGACAATCGCGTCCTTGTCATATTCTATCATATTATTACCCTTTATTCGCCGCTTTTTAAGCTGTCCTGGTTTTCTATCGCGGTTGAGTCAACGCTAATCGTCGGATCACTCTCCTGCATTGCCGCCAAATGCTCCTCATATGTGGTTGAGAATATATGCTGTCCGTCGGAGCCTTGAACAAAATAGTACGCGTCGGTTTCCTCCGGATAAAGCGCCGCCTCTATGCAGGCAAGTCCCGGATTTGCGATGGGGCCTATCGGAAGTCCCGAATACATATAGGTATTGTAGGGAGAGTCAATCTGCGTGTCGGAGATTGCCAAAACCGGCTTTCTCTCGCCCAAAATATACTGCACCGTAGCGCAGGACTGAAGCTTCATATCCGACGTCAGGCGGTTGTAAAACACTCCCGCGACCTTTGCGCGCTCCGCCTCGCTGTCCGTTTCGCGCTCTATAATCGACGCGAGCGTTATTATTTGGTCAACCGTCATACCAAGCTCCTCCGCGCGGTCGTAATACTCGTCCTTAAACTGATTGTCAAACGCGGAAAGCATAAGATTAATTATATCATGCTCGCTCATTCCCTCGGGTATTTCGTAGGTAGCCGGAAAGAGATAGCCCTCGAGTCGGTTTTCTCTTTCGGGAAGATTTTCCAAAAATCTATAGTCGTACTCGTCGTTTAACGCCTCGTAAAATCTGTCCCAATCCGCGATGCCCGCCTCGCAAAGAGTTTCGGCGATTTGCCGCACCTCGTAACCCTCGGGAATTACGATTTTCGTCGCACTGCGGTTAGGCGTGGTCAAAAGCGCCAAAATCTCCTCATACGACATACCGTCGGTTATGTCCGCGCTGCCCGGCTGCAAATTTGCGGCATATCCGCCGAGCTTCGCCTGAATTTTAAACATAAACGGATATTTTATAATTCCGCTTTCCTTGAGCTGCTCTGCAGCCTCGGATATGCCCTCCCCCTCGTATATTTCAACAGTCTGCGTTTCGGACGAAAGCGATACGGACGCGCTGTCGCGAAAAACCAGCACCGCGAACACAAGCGCCGCTATAATTATTATCTCCTCGATTACGGCTTTAATTCGTCATTTTCCAAATTTTGTTTACTTAATTTTAACCG
>JAJPXA010000002.1 GCA_021205715.1 Bacillota bacterium | reverse complement strand
GAATGGTTGGGTAGGGAGTATTTTGGAGCAAATTGGAGCAGATTTGCAAATACTTCACACTATTTTGGAGGAAGGAGCGATATGAGTTATGGCTAATTTTGTTGACGAGTACGAAAGACAGCTCGATGATCACAACAGAATAATACTGCCGTCTAAGGTCAGGGATATTATATCCGAAACCGTGTACGTTACTCAAGCGCCTTCCGAAAAATGTCTGCATTTATACGAGGAAAAGGAATGGGAGAGAGTCAGCGCGAAGATAAATCAGCTTCCGACCGCCACCGACAAAAACGCCGCGGCATTTGTAAGGCTTTTCTTCGGTAAAGCAACCGCTGTCACGATAGACAAGCAGGGAAGAATACCTATCGCGAAAAGGCTTGTGGACTATGCCGGACTCGGCAAGAATGTCGTTCTCGTCGGCGCGAACACGCGGCTCGAGATTTGGGACAGCGAAAGCTGGACGGCATATCAAAGCGGACTTTCGGACGATATTATGATTGACGGAATATTAAAGTACGGACTTAATATCTGATTGAAATTATCCTATGAAGGGACAGATTATGGAATTTAAGCATATTTCCGTTTTGCTTAACGAAAGCGTTGACGCTTTAGATATAAAAAGCGGCGGGATTTACGTTGACGGCACGCTCGGCGGCGGCGGTCATTCGTATGAGATATTGTCAAGGAACAATAATATCAGTCTTGTGGGCATTGACCGCGACGCGGAAGCGTTGGAAGCGGCGGGGCAAAGGCTTGCCGCGTTTTCCGACAGAGTAACCGCGGTGAAAGGGAACTTTGCGGATATAAAAAGCATATTAAAAACACTGAACATCGATTTTATCGACGGCGCCGTATTGGATTTGGGCGTAAGCTCCTATCAGCTTGACAACGCGCAAAGAGGCTTTTCGTATATGCACGACGCGCCGCTCGATATGAGAATGGACAAAAGCGCCTCAAAAACAGCTTATGAGGTCGTTAATATATACACAAAAGAAGAATTGAGCCGTATATTTTTTGAATACGGCGAGGAAAAATGGTCGAAAAGGATTGCGGAATTTATAGTTGAGAAACGAAAGACCGCCCCTATTGAAACCACCGGCGAGCTGGTGGATATCATAAAGGCGGCGGTGCCGGCAAGGGCGCGCCAAGACGGCGGGCATCCGGCGAAACGAGTGTTTCAGGCTGTAAGAATAGAGGTAAACGGCGAGCTTTCAATGCTTGAAGACGCGTTAAAATCGTTCGTGTCGGTTTTAAAACCCGGCGGACGTTTAGCTGTTATAACCTTTCATTCGTGGGAGGACAGAATTGTAAAAAACACCTTTAAGACCTTGGCGCAGGGCTGCACTTGCCCGAAGGATTTCCCCGTATGCGTTTGCGGAAACAAGGCGGAAATTAAGATTGTGACAAAAAAGCCCATCCTCCCGTCAGAGGAGGAAAGGGACAGTAATTCACGTTCAAAAAGTGCAAAACTCCGCGCAGCGGAAAAATTGTGAGGTAATTATTGTGGCTTATGGAAATCTTGCGGTAGAAGAAGAGGAATACCGCGCTTACAGGCGAAGAAAACCACAAAAAAAAGTAAATAGAGTTAAGAGGGCTAGCAAACAGATGCTGAACAGGAAGAAAAATATTCACAGAATGTTTGCTGTTTTTGCCGTGTCTGTTTCCGCGGGATTTATGATTTCTCAGTTTATAAGCGTAAACGAAACAAGACAGGAGATTCAGTCGCTCAGCGCCGCACTTGCCGAGGAGGAGGCTATAACAAGCCAAAAGGTTTTTGAACTCGAAAAAAGCGTGGATTTGGATGAGATAGAAAAAATAGCGACAACAAGACTGGGTATGCAAAGACCCGAAAGTTATCAGACAATATATGTAAATGTAAAGGGCAGTGACGTGACCGAAAAAACCTCCGGAGAGGTAGAGGGTATAACCAACCGTATATCGGCTTTTTTCGGCGGGATAGGCAGTAATATTGTAAACGCTTTCAGCATAAAATGACGTAGGCAGAGCATAAAATTAAGCGGCGGTTCTCGATTAGACATAGACGCTTAATTTTTTGATATGACTGCGGGGACATTAAAACGGGGACGCTAAAACGTCCGCAACGGTTAAAATTGAAAGCGGTAGGTTGACGAGCGTAAAGGAATTGTAGCGTATGACACCATCATTGAATAATGTTAAAAGACGCACTCGAATAATGATAATAGCGGTATTGGTATGCTTTATAGCGCTTATTGCGCGTTTGGGCTACTGGCAGCTGTTTCGCGGCGCGGAAATGTCCGAAACGGTTCAGCGCCAGCAGCAGTCGACAAGCGCCGTAACAACATCGCGCGGAAAAATATATGACAGAAACGGCAAGGTTCTCGCCGAAAGCGCGTCGTCGAAAAATCTGGTGTGCAATCCCGTGGATATTGAGGAGGACGGAAACGCCGAGCTTATATCAAGCAAGCTTTCGGAAATACTCGATATGGACGAGGATAAGATATACAAGCTTATAACGACCAACGCGAGATACGTGTCGATAAAGCGTCAGCTCAGCGCCGAGGAAATCAGCGCCGTGGAGGAGCTTATGGACGGCGGCGGCGACACGGAGGTCGCAAAAGCGTATACCGGCTTGTATTTCGAGGACGGAACAAAGCGTTATTATCAATACGGCGTGGCGGCAACGGTCTTGGGAGTTTTAAACAGCGACGGCAACGGCATAAGCGGAATCGAAGGTGCTTTCAACTCCGAACTTTTGGGCGAATCCGGCGGAGTGACATCCAACCGTTCGGCAAATGGGGGGACACTAAAAGAGCAGGAAGCGGAATATCTTACCGCCGCCCAAAGCGGCAACGATGTTGTGCTTACCATAGATGAGAATATTCAGTATTTCCTTGAATCCTTGCTTGAAGAGGCGGTAGAGGAGAATAACCTGAAAGAGGGCGCGGCGGGAATCGTTATGAATCCGAAAACGGGCGAAATTTTGGCGATGTCAACAAAGCCGGATTTCGATTCGAACAACCCGTATGATGTTGACGCCTTTTGCCAATACCTGATGGAATACGACGAGGATTTGGCGGAAACTTTGAGCGCCGGCAGCGAGTCATCACCAGAAACGAGCGAGGGGACAGACAATGATGACGGCGAGGACGAAGAGGACGAAGAGGATGAAGAAGAATTTTCGACCGATTCTCTTAGCGATGAGCAAATCGCTATGTTAAGAAATAAAATGTGGAGGAACAAAGCAATATCCGATTCATATGAGCCGGGATCCACGTTTAAGATAATAACTGCGGCGGCGGCATTGGAGGAACATATAGTGGATGAAAATTCCACGTTTTACTGTCCCGGATATAAAATAGTCGCCGACAGAAAAATATCGTGCGCGAACACAAACGGTCACGGCGCGGAAAATTTTGTAGAGGGCGTGCAAAATTCCTGCAATCCGGTATATATGGAGCTTGGAATAAAGCTCGGTTCGGATAAATATAAGGAATATTTTAACGCTTTCGGACTTGGGGACACTACCGGCATAGAGCTTGCGGGCGAATCCTCAAGTATATCCTACACCGACGATATGAGCGAGGTCGACCTTGCGACAAGCGCGTTCGGTCAGGGCATACAGGTTACTCCTATTCAGCTTATAACCGCAGTTTCGGCGGTTATAAACGGCGGAGTTTTGATGAAGCCTCATATAGTTTCGGAAATACGGAACGACGAGGGGATTTTGGCGAGCTATGAGCCTGAGGAGGTAAATCGTGTAATATCCGAGGAAACCTCGGCGAAAATGTGCGAGATACTCGAGTCGGTTGTTTCATCACCCGATGCCACGGGTAAAAACGCGTATGTAAAGGGATGCAGAATAGGCGGAAAAACAGGAACGTCGGAAAAAATGCCCAGAGGCACCGACGCGCGTATCGCGTCGTTCATAGGCTTCGCTCCCGCGAACGACCCGCAGGTGGTATGTCTTATAATGCTTGACGAGCCGCAGGTCGCAAACCGTTACGGCGGCACCATTGCCGCGCCTTTGGCAGGTGAGCTTTTGGAAATGACGCTTGAATATCTCGGAATTGAAAAGCAATACTCCGAGGATGAGGAGCCGGATGTCACAATCGAGGTTCCGGATGTCAGAAATGACAGCGTGACATCGGCGCAAAGCGAATTGAGCGACGCGGGATTTACAGTAAAAATAAAAGGAAGCGGCGATACTGTAGTCGATCAGCTTCCGCAGCCGGGAAACATTCTCGGCGAAAACTCCACGGTTATACTTTACACTGAGGAAACCGAGGAAGAGGATCAGCTTGTAACGGTGCCGGACGTCACGGGGGGAACAGCCTCTTATGCGCGCGACCTATTGCAGGCGTATAATTTGAATTTTGAGGTGACCGGCGCAGGTCACGCCGAGGCATACGGCTCTTACGCGGTAAAGCAGAGCGTCGAGCCGGGCGAGCAGGTTCGCGCGGGCACGGTAATCGGCGTGGAATTTAGGCAGGTAGCGTCGGATTAAATGATAAAATCCGTATTTTACGGTCAGCGGTTTAAAGAAAGGAGAAACAAGGTATGTTATGCAGTGAGCTTTTGGGAGAAAAATGGTTGGGGGAACACGATGAAATTGAAATAACAGGCATAGCATATGATTCAAGGAATGTACTTCCCGGCAATATATTTGTATGTATCAAGGGATTTGAATCCGACGGACACATATATGCGAAAAAGGCGGTTGAAAACGGAGCGGCGGTTATCGTCGCGCAGGATGAGATTGACATTGATGTTCCGGTGTGGTATGTGAAAAATTCAAGACGGGAGCTTGCGAAGCTCTCGTGCAAGTATTACGGCAATCCGTCCGAAAAGTTTAAGCTCATCGGCGTGACCGGAACGAACGGCAAAACCACAACTACCTATCTCATAAAGGACATCCTGGAAAAAGCGGGAAAACGCGTCGGAGTAATAGGAACAAATCAAAATGTGATAGGCGACAAGGTTCTTGTGACCCAAAGCACAACCCCTACCACTCCGAATTCGCTTGAGCTTCAGCAGCTTTTCTCGGAAATGGCGGCGGGCGACGCGGAGTTTGTGGTAATGGAGGTTTCTTCGCACGCGCTCGAGCTTGACCGCGTGTACGGATGCCGGTTTGATGTGGGAGTTTTCACGAACCTTACGCAGGATCATTTGGATTTTCATAAAACTATGGAAAATTATCTCAAAGCAAAGGAAAGACTTTTCGACATCAGCGAAAAGGGTGTTGTAAATTACGACGACGATTACGGCAAGAGGATAACGGAAGAAAAGGAATGTGATTTCTTAAAAACCGGATTCGGCGGCGGCTGTGACCTTACGGTTTCAAATATGAGCATATCCGCCGACGGCGACGAGTTTGATGTTTCATACAAAGGCGAAACATATCATATGCACCTTTCAATTCCCGGGAAATTCAGCGTATATAACGCTGTGTCGGCAATCGGCGCGGCGATACAGCTCGGCATTGATATGGAAACCATACAAGCGGGCATAAGGGACGCGAAGGGTGTTGTCGGAAGAGTCGAGGTAGTGCCGACCGATACGGACTACACCGTTATAATCGATTACGCTCATACTCCGGACGGACTTGAAAACATAATCAAGGCTGTCAAGGAATTTGCCAAGGGCAGAGTTATAACTCTCTTTGGCTGCGGCGGCGACCGCGATACGACAAAGCGCAAAATTATGGGCGAGATAGCCGGTCGTTTTTCCGATTACTCGATAATCACGTCGGACAATCCGAGAACCGAGGATCCCATTTCAATCGTCGCTATGATTGAGGAGGGCATTAAAGAAACGGGCGCCGAATATACTGTTATTGTGGACAGAAGAAAGGCTATCGATTACGCGCTGCATTTTGCCGAAAAGGACGATGTTATAATTCTTGCCGGAAAGGGACAGGAAACCTATCAGATAATCGGCAAGGAAAAACGCGATTTTGACGAGCGCGTTGTCGTATGGCAGTGCCTTAACAATTTAAAGAATTGAATATACCCGCCTTTCGGGGCGGTATGAAATATGCCGGAATTTCCGGCACCCGAAAAGGGCGGCTTCGTTTTTTAACGGATGCGCCCTTATTAGATGAAAGAAGGATGTGTGTTTCGATGCGGAGAATGACGGCGGGGGACATAGTTGCCGCGACGGCGGGGACAATGTTAAGCGGAAGCGCGGAAACTGTGATTTGCGAGATAGGAACCGATTCGCGCGCGGTAAACAAGGGTATGCTCTTTATACCCCTTGCGGGCGAGAGGTTTGACGGGCACGATTATATTGAAAGCGCTTTAAATAAAGGCGCCGCGGCGGTGCTGACACATAAGGATTTGGATTTTAAGACGGATAAATGCGTAATAAGGGTGGGGGACACTCTTACCGCGCTGGGCGACATCGCGAGGTTTTACAAAAACAAATACAGCGTGCCGACGGTCGCGGTTACCGGAAGCGTCGGAAAAACCACCACCAAGGATATGATATACGCCGCGCTTGCGTCGCAGAAAAAGACGCTTAAAACTATGGAAAATTATAACAACAATATCGGATTGCCCAAAACACTCTTTAATTTGAACGATGAGCACGAGCTTGCGGTTGTTGAAATGGGAATGAACCATTTCGGTGAGATAGACTATCTTGCCTCAATCGCGAATCCCGATATTGCGGTTATTACAAATATAGGTATGTCGCATATAGAAAATCTCGGCTCGCGCGAGGGCATATTCAAAGCGAAAACCGAAATAACACGCGGCTTTACCGAAAAAAACACATTGATTGTAAACGGCGACGACGATTATTTAAAAACGCTTAAAAGCGGCGCGCCGTATAAGGTTGTGACCTACGGTATCAGCGGCTGCGATGTGTACGCGAAAAATATAACGGATAACGGTTTAAAGGGAATAGAATTTACGGCGGTTGCCGACGGCGCGGAATATGCCGTAAAGGTAAACGTGCCGGGCGAGCATAACGTGTATAACGCGCTTGCGGCAATATGCGTAAGCCGCGAATTGGGACTTGACATACCGAAGGCGATTGCGGGCATCGAAAATATGACGCTTACGGCGAACCGTCTTGAAATAGAGGACATAAACGGAGTGACCGTGATAAAGGATTATTACAACGCGTCGCCGTCATCCGTAAGAGCGGCTCTTAAAATTTTATCGACCGAAAAGCGGCGGCGAAAGGCCGCGGTGTTGGGCGATATTTTGGAAATGGGAGAGTACGCGAAGGACGCTCATTACGCTTTGGGAGCCGACGTTATGAACAGCGGCGCGGATTTTCTTATAACCGCCGGCGAAAACGCGAAATACATAGCGGACGGAGCGAGGGACGGCGGAATGAAAAACGTAAAGTCCTTTGACACGACCGATGCGGCGGCGGAAGCCGTAAAGAGGGAAATAAAGGACGGCGACGTGGTTTTGATAAAGGCGTCGCACGGAATGAAATTTGAAAAAATATACAACGCTATAAGAAGCTGATTACGGCAGGAGAAAAGATATGGATATTAAAGGATTGTTAATGTGGGAACTGCTCGCGTTCGCGGTATCGTTCGCCGTTACGGCGGCATTGGGACCGATATTTATACCGTGGCTGCATAAGCTTAAATTCGGTCAGGAAATACGCGAGGAAGGGCCGAAATGGCATCAAAAAAAATCAGGCACACCCACTATGGGCGGCATAATGTTTATCGTGGGAACCGGCGCGGCGATTTTGGTTACATCGGTCATAGCGGCGGTTAAAGGCGGCTTTGACGCCAAGGTGTCAAAGGGCATCGTGCTGTTCGCGGTATCGCTCGGCTTCGGCGCGATAGGATTTGTCGATGATTATATAAAGGTTGTGAAAAAACGCAACCTCGGTCTTACGGCGATTCAGAAATTTCTGCTTCAGGTGATTTTAGCGGCCGTATATATCGCGGCAATGTATGCGATAAAGGAATTAAATCCGCAGATTATAATTCCGTTTACGGATATAGTATGGGATGTTCCTATGTGGCTCTATATTCCGATAGTGATGTTCATAGTGGTCGGGGCGGTAAATGCGGTAAATCTTACGGACGGACTTGACGGACTTGCCTCAAGCGTAACCGTGGTGGTCACACTGTTTTTCGCGCTCGCGGCGTATTTGATTTTCAACGAGCTTGGCGACGCGATGTTCGCGGCGGCGGTAATGGGCGGCTTAATAGGATTTTTGATATACAATCATTATCCGGCGAAGGTGTTTATGGGAGATACCGGCTCACTGTTCCTGGGCGCGGTCGCGGCATTTTTGAGCATAGATTTGGGACTGCATTTGTTCCTCATAATAGTGGGATTTGTATATATAGCGGAAACTTTGTCGGTTATAATGCAGACGATGTATTTTAAGTATACAAAGAAAAAGTACGGCGAGGGAAGACGTATATTCAAAATGACGCCGATACATCATCATTTTGAGATGTGCGGATGGAAAGAAACAAAAATAGTAACGGTTTTCACTCTTGTAACGGCGCTTCTCTGCATTGTCGCGCGGCTCGGCATAAGAGTGTGACCCGCCGCGTAATGTTTTGAATTGAGAGGGACTTGTTATGACAATATCTGCAAATAAATATCAAAACCGAACCGCGCGGCGAACATTGTCGTCAAGAGGTTCGCGCGAGCTTGGAGCGCCGCGCTCATACGGTGCCCGCACGGCGCGGACAACGCGCGTGTCGTCATCAACAAGAACAAAAGAGAAAAAACCTCCCGTAATAAGACTTAAACAGGGCGAAATGGATTATACCTTTTTATTTATGGTTATTCTTATGCTGTCTGTGGGATTGGTTATGCTGCTTTCGGCATCGGCGCCCAAAGCGAAACAGCTCTATGACAATTCGTATTATTTCTTTTTAAAGCAGGGCTTGTGCGCGGTTATAGGGCTTATAGCGATGGGGTTATTGTCGAAAATCAATTATATAGAGCTGAAAAAATATGTTCCGGTTTCAATGGTTATTTGCATTATAATGCTGATTTTGGTTCTGTTGCCGAAAACGGGCGTCAGCCTTAACGGTTCGAGCCGATGGCTCAATACGCCGATAGTGCAGATACAGCCGTCGGAGTTTATGAAACCGCTTATCGCGATGTATTTCGCGCTTATGATTGAGAGCGGAAAGTACAATCTTCACACGTTTAAGGGCTGTCTGCCGTTTTGCGGCGTGCTTGCGGTTGTGTTGGCGCTTTTGCTTATGGAAACGCATTTGTCCGGCGCGATAGTTATAGGCGGAATCGGTCTGGTTTTGATGGTTGCGGGCGGTATGCCGGTAAAACCCATCATTTTCGGCGTTCTCGCGATAGGCGTTGTCGGATTTTTCGCAATAAAATCCTATGACCCCGTGCGTTGGGCGAGAATAACGAGCTTTATGAATCCGTTTGAGGATACTCAAGGCAGCGGATTTCAGACGGCGCAGAGCTTGTATACGTTAGGCTCGGGCGGACTTTTCGGACTGGGACTCGGGCAGAGTGTGCAGAAGTATTCGTATCTTCCGGAGCCGTATAACGACTTCATATTCGCGGTTGTATGCGAGGAGCTGGGATGGGTCGGAGCGTGCTTGATAATAGCGCTGTTTGTTGCTCTTATAATGCGCGCGGCAAGCATAGCCGCGAACGCGCCGGATTTGTATTCGTCGCTTACCGCGACGGGCATAACCGCGCATATCGCGATACAGACGCTGTTGAATATCGCGGTTGTAACCGCGTCTGTGCCGAACACCGGAATATCGCTTCCGTTTTTCAGCTACGGCGGAACATCGATAATAACGCTTTTGGCGGAAATGGGAATATTGCTGAATATATCAAGATATTCGATTAAATCGGCGGTAAAGAAGTAAAAGGAGTATGACTATGAGAGTTATATACGCGGGCGGCGGCACGGGCGGACATATAAATCCGGCAATATCCGTCGCGGATTACGCGCGGCGGCGAAACGATAAAAATGCCGCGCTTTTTATCGGAACAATGAGCGGACTTGAAACGAAGCTCGTTCCGAAGGCGGGGTACGATATACGCTATATAGAGGTCACCGGATTTGACAGAAAGCATATCACAAAGAATTTTTCGACGCTTAAAAAGCTGTTTAAGGCGGTCGGCGACTGCAAGAAAATTATAAAGGAATTTAAACCCGACTGCATAGTATGCACGGGCGGCTATGTTAGCGGGCCGGTTATGATGGCGGCAAAAAAAGCGGGAGTTCCCGCGCTGATTCACGAGCAGAACGTTTATCCCGGGCTTACGGTAAGAGGCTCGGAGAAGTATGCCGAATATCTCGCGCTAAGCTTTGACGAAACCGTGAATCATATGAAGAACAAAGAAAAATGCGTTGTCACCGGCAATCCGGTGAGAGGCGCGATTTTGTCCGCGGACAGAAAGTCGGCGCGGAAAAAGCTCGGTATAAAAAAGCCGTTCGTTTTGATTTTCGGCGGCTCGCTGGGCGCGGATAGGATTAACGAAACCGTTGTTGATATGCTCGCGCGCGTTGTAAAGGACGGCAAATTTACGCTTCTTTTCGGCACGGGCGACCGCAATTATGAAAAGGTAATGCGTATGGTTGCCGAAAAGGGCATCGCGCTTAACGAGAATGTGAATATCGTGCCGTACATAGACAATATGGCGGACGTTATGGCGGCGGCGGACGTTGTCGCGTCGCGCTCCGGCGCGATAACCGTGAGCGAGCTTGCGGCGTTGAAAAAGCCCGCGATACTTATACCGTCGCCGAATGTTGTGCGAAATCACCAGGAGCAGAACGCGCGCGAGCTTGAAAAAGGCGGCGCCGCGGCGGTTATTGTGGAAAGCGAGTTGACGGCGGACGTTTTATATGATAAAATATTCGAAATAATATCCGACAAAAAAATAACGGCGGAAATGTCCGAAAATATGGCGGCGTTCGCGAAAACGGACGCGCTTGAAAAGATATACGCGCTTATGGAAAAAATGTCGGAAAAAGCAAAAGAGGGAAAGCGATGAAAAAAACACCTGTAAAAGGCACAAATGATTATTTGCCCGAGGACGTAAGGCTTCGGGATTATTTGCAGAACAAAATACTTGAAACATATATCGAGGCGGGGTACGAGCGCATATCGACTCCGGCGATTGAGGACGCGGAAAATCTCGATAAGAGCGACGGCGGCGACAATTTGAATTTAATATTCAATATTATGAAGCGCGGCGACAAGCTCGCAAGGGCGCTTGAAAACGGCGATAAGCTCTTCGATTTGGGTCTGCGCTATGACCTTACATTGCCGCTCTCGCGATATTTCGCCAACAACCGCGAAAATCTCATAATGCCCGCGAAGTGCATACAAATAGGCTCGGTATACCGCGCGGAGCGTCCGCAAAAGGGCAGGCTGCGCGAGTTCGTGCAGTGCGATATCGACGTTATCGGCTCGAAGTCCTACACTATGGAGGTGGAGCTGATTTACACCACTGCCAAGGCGCTAAAGGCTATAGGAATAGGCGGTTTTACGGTAAGGGTAAACGACAGGCGGATTTTAAGGCTGATGCTTAAAAATCTCGGATTTGGCGAAAATGATTTGGACAGCGTGTGCATTACATTTGACAAATTGGACAAAATAGGTATTGACGGTGTTACGGTGGAGCTTGAGGCGAAAGGCTTTGACGCGGCTGTGATAAGCCGTTTCGGGGACGTGATAAGCCGTCCTATGACGCTTGACGCCATAGGCGAAATCTGCGGCGGCGAGGAAACGGAGAATCTGAGGAAAATAATCGCGAAATCGGAGAGCCTTGCCGGCGGAGCGTATAAAATAGAGTTTGACATATCGCTCGTAAGAGGGCAGGGTTATTACACGGGCACGGTGTTTGAGGTTGTATCGGATAATTTCAAAGGCTCGGTCGCGGGCGGCGGCAGATATGACAACCTCATAGGCAAGTTTATCGGCGAGGACGTTCCTGCGGTGGGATTTTCGATAGGTTTCGAAAGAATATTCGCACTGTTAAAGGACGCGGGGTATAGGATACCGGACGAGAAAAAGCGCGTAGCGCTTTTGTACGACGCGGACGATATAGAAAAGGCGATAGCGGTGTCGGAGAATATGCGCGGCGAATACAGCGTGACGTTATGCGAAAAGCCGAAAAAGCTTTCAAAGTATTTGGATAGGATAAAGGAAAAGAATTATTACGGTTTTTGCTTCCTCGGTGAGGAAGTAAGGGAGTTGAAATAATCCCCCGCAAAAAGCCGCCGCATGCA
>JAJPXA010000221.1 GCA_021205715.1 Bacillota bacterium | reverse complement strand
ATATAATTGAAATATCAAGATAAACGGGAGGCTTCGGCATAATGAAAAAGGCGAAGATATTTTCAATATCGATTTTAATTCCGCTGCTTGTCGGCGGGCTGAGCG
Source organism: Bacillota bacterium (assembly GCA_021205715.1). Classification (GTDB taxonomy): domain Bacteria; phylum Bacillota; class Clostridia; order UBA1381; family UBA1381; genus 12844. The sequence goes on along the minus strand of JAJPXA010000221.1, from coordinate 12,203 downwards.
CGTTACTGACATATAAAAAAACAATGGTGTATTCCGAGCTTAACCAACCGCCGCTTTCGCCGCCTATGCCGGTGTTCGGCATAGTATGGACGATATTGTTCATACTTATGGGCATAAGCTGCGGTATGGTGTATTTAAAGCGCGCCGAAACGGATGTTTCGGCGGCGCTTAAGGTTTACGGATTTCAGCTTGTTTTGAATTTTTTCTGGACGATTATATTCTTTAATATGGGTGCATATTTGTTCGCGTTTATTTGGCTGCTTTTGATTTTGGTGTTTGTCGCGGTTATGATTGCGCAGTTTTATAAGATAAGCCGCGCGGCGGCTTATCTGCAAATACCCTATTTGCTCTGGCTGATATTCGCGGGGTATTTGAATATTATGATTTTTATCTTAAATTAACCCGCCGCTCGGATTGTGACGGGTTAATTTGAGAGGTTCTCCGACTTGAATTTCAAGGTCGGTTCCAATGCCTTGTCCAAATCCTCCTCGGTCAGCTCTCCGCTTTGAACGGCGGAGAGAACCTCGTTATACGCGGTTTCAAAATCCGAGGTTATAATAAGACTGTTCCCCGCAAGCACCGCCTTTATATACGAGGTTCCGTAATCAGTCATCGCGCCCATTGACATATCGTCGGTTATTATCATTCCGGTAAATCCAAGCTCGTCGCGCAAAATATCGTGAACCGCCGCGGAAATCGAGGCGGGTTGGGTGTCGTCAACGGCTGCCATTGTGTTGTGCGCCACCATTATCGCGTCGGCGCCTGCGGCGATTCCGGCTTCAAACGGCAGAAAATCCGACGCTTCGAACTCGCTTAACGTCCGCTCGTCGAGCGCGATTCCCATGTGAGTGTCAACGTTGTTCCCGTAGCCGGGGAAGTGCTTTAGGCATACCGCAATTCCCTCGCCGTGCGCCGCCTCGACCGTCCGCGAAACAAATTCCGCTGTCGTTTCCGTGTCCTCGCCCAAGGCGCGTTCATATATAAAATCATTCGGATTTGTGGAAACGTCGGCTACGGGCGCGAGATTAATATCTATGTCGAGGCTTTTTAAGAGCGCCGCTTTTTCGCGTTCCTTTTCGATTACGGTTTCCATACCGCCCTCCGCGAAGTATTCGCGCGGCGCTTTAAACCGGTCATCCGCAAGATTCGGGTTTGAGCTGACCCTTACGACGGTGCCGCCCTCCTCGTCCGCGGCTATTATAAGCGGATACTTGCTCTTCTCGCGATAGGATTCGATTTTTGACGTCACCTCGTCATAGGTAAGATTTTCAAAATCCGTTCCGAACAAAACCAGCCCCGCGGGATTTTTCTCAAGTATCGCGTCTATATTTTCATTGTCGCAGCGAACCAAAAACAGCTGTCCGACTTTCTCCTCTATGCTCATTGACGCGGCGTCAATCTCCGCGTTTTCGGTTTGTCCGGCGCAGGCGCATAACGTCAGCGCGGCAAGCGCGAAAGCCGCCGCCTTTTTAATTCCAAACATAGCAATTTCCTCCTTTACGTTTGACGTAAAAATTCATATCTGTATTTTACCATAAACTCCGCAAAAAAGCAAATTTTTGCCGATTTTAAAAAAAATTAAAAAATTTTTGGTATTTTAAGCTCTGATTAAGGAAAGCGTCTTATACTCTGAACATAGGGTAAACGAAAAAGGTTAGATGTATTTTTATCTACGGAGCGAACGCGCTCCCCGATGTTTCGCGAGCATGGGGAGCGTGTTTTTGCGTGTAATTTTATGTTATTACTTGATAAATTTATTTATTTATTGTATAATATTCTACATAAATTAAGGAGAGATTTGTATGAGTAAAAATTTATGCTTAAAAAATTCATTTAAGGACTGCGGCATATTGCGCTCTGTTTTGGCAATGCTTTTGCTGTCGATATTATGCGTGCTTTTGCAGGCGCTTATTCAGACGGCAAACAGCGCGGCGGCGCTCGCTTCGACCGCGGTAATGCCGATGATACTGCTTTGCAACGTCCTGCCGGTATTTTTGCTGATGTGCGTCATATATTGCCTGACAAACCGAGTTTGGATAAGCTTTTTGATTACCGCTCTCTCGGCGTTTATTTTGCTCACCGTGAACTATTTCAAGGTATATTTTCGCTCCGAAACACTGTCGGTATTCGATTTTTCGCTGGTGTCGGAGGCGGCGGATATTATGACGGGGTACTCGTTCCCGATTCCGTATACGCTTATCGCGGCTCTTATAATTTTTATCGCGGCGTTTATTCTTGTTTTAAAAAACGTCACAAACGCTAAAACAAAGCCGCTTCACAGGCTTGCGCTCTTCGGAATATGCGCGGCTTTGGGAATCGCGGGATATTTTACAATTTATAACGGCACGGCGGTGTATAAGGTTCTTCCGTCGTTCGCCAACGAATACGACGACGTGAGCGTCGCCGCGAACAAAGGCTTTATATACACGTTTTTATCTCATACGACTCAGCGTCAATATACCCCGCCCGAGGGCTACACAACCGAGGCGGCGGAAGCGATAACCGGCGGCGAGCCGGACGCGCTCGCGGGGGAGCTTGAAACTCCGGTAAACGTTATAGCGGTTATGAGCGAGGCGTTTTTCGATATGGAATCGTGCGAAAACATAGAGTGGTACGACGGAATGAACCCTATGCAAAGCTTTGACAGGCTGAGAGATGACAGCCTCTGGGGATATATTTCCGTTCCCGGATTTGCCGGAAGCACCGCGTCGACGGAGTTTGAGTTCCTGACGGGCATAAACATTTCGCTTATCGACTCGTCTATGCCGGTCGTGTACAAAACCCACGTCACGCAAAAGGCGTACAGCGTCGCGCAGATGTTCAAGGATTACGGCTATACGACCAAGGCGATGCACCCGGGCAAGGAGTGGTTTTACAACCGCAAGGCGGTTTATCCGCGCCTGGGATTTGACAGCGTGCTGTTTGAGGACGATTTCGACTATACAAGCGAGGATTTGATTCACTATTACGTTTCGGACAAGGTGACGTCGGATAAGATTATATCCGAATACGGCGATTACCTCGAAAACGGGGACGGAAACGGATATTTTAATTTTAACGTGACGATACAAAACCACGGTCCCTACAGCACGGACGAGCCGAGGAATTACCGCCTGAAGCCTATCGACGGCTTGGACGAGGACGGCTATAATCTGCTTTGCAATTACGCGGACGGACTTTACGACGCGGACGCGCTTTTGGGCGAGATATGCGATTACGCCGAGGACTTGGACGTTCCGACGGTCGTGGTGTTCTTCGGTGACCATCTTCCGTTTTTCGACTCGGAGGGCGAGTATTTGACCCTATTGGGTAAGGACGTAACGTCCGACACGCCCGAGGCGGCGCAGAACAAGTATTTCACACCGTACATAATTCACGGCAACACCGCGTTTAAAAATCTTGTTGCCGAAAACGGCGGCGAGGTAATAAACGGCAGGGGTGAGGATATATCGTCAAGTTATCTTGCGTCGGTTCTTATAGAATATATGAACATAGACGGTTCGCCGTATTTTGAAAAAATAGGCGAGATAAGCCAAAGCGTGCAAAGCATATCCGGTTCGTTTTACGTCGAAAACGGCGAGTATACGACGGATTTGAGCGAGGAGAGCGGAGAACTGCTCAAGGAATATCAATATTTGTCATATTGGGCGCTGAGAGATTATCGAAAGGAAGAAAAGGATTGACGACGTTTTCTTAAAGGAGGAGCGGAATGAAAATTATTCACTGCGCGGACTTGCATCTTGACTCGAAAATGGACACGCATTTGTCAAAGGAGCAGGCGCGGGAGCGCAAAGCCGAGATTTTAAATACGTTTAACCGTATGGTAAGCTACGCCGCCGAAAACGGCGTCAGCGCGATAATTATAGCCGGCGATTTGTTTGACAGAAAAACCGTGTCGCGCACGGCGAAGAACACGGTCTATAATGCCGTGAAAAGCAACCCCGATATAGAGTTTTTCTATCTCAAAGGCAATCACGACACGGAAAACGCGCTTTTAACCTGCGGCGAGCGGCCGCAAAATCTCAAGCTGTTTAACGGCGGCTGGACTGCCTATTCTGTCGGTGAAAGAGTGACGGTCACGGGCGCGGAGCTTGACAAAAACACGCCGCCCGCCGTATACAAAACGCTTTCGCTCGACGCGGACAAAATAAACATAGTGACTCTGCACGGCGCGCAAAGCGAATACGCGTCAAAATCCGACGCGGAAATAATACCGCTCGGCGAGCTGAAAAACAAAAACATAGACTACCTCGCGCTCGGGCATATTCACGCGCCGAAAATTGAGCGCCTTGACTCGCGCGGTATGTACGGCTACAGCGGCTGTCTTGAGGGACGGGGCTTTGACGAGTGCGGCGCGCGCGGATTTATCCTGCTTGACGCCGACGAGGCTATGGGCAAGGTCAGTATACGGTTTGTGCCGTTCGCCGCGCGCGAGCTTGTCGACATAAGAGTTGACGTTACCGACCTTGAAAACACCGCCGACATCTCCGACGCGGCTCAAAGAGCGGTTGCCGCCGCGAATACCGCCCCGGAAAATATCGTAAAAATAACGCTTACGGGCGAGGTCGGCGTGGAGTGCGAAAAAAACACGGAGCTTATCAAAAAGCGCTTTGAGCCGTGTTTTTATTTCGTGCGGGTAAAGGACGAAACGAAGCTTAAAATAGATTACAGCCGATTCAAATCCGACCGCTCGTTAAAGGGCGAGTTTGTCAGATGCGTTATGGCGGGCGATATGACCGAGGATGAAAAAGCCGCGGTAATACGATGTGGAATACAGGCGCTTATGGGGGAGGAAATCGAGTAAATGAAAATCACGGAATGTCATATAAGCAATTTCGGAAAATTCACCGACGCGTCCTTTGATTTTAAGGACGGCTTGAACACTCTTTGCGAGAATAACGGCTTCGGCAAAAGCACGCTTGCGGCGTTTATAAAGGCGATGTTTTTCGGCTTTGACAACGAGGGCAAGCGCGACGATTTCGAGAACGAGCGCAAGCGCTATTCCCCGTGGCGTGGCGGCGCTTACGGCGGCAGTATCAAATTCGAAGCGGACGGCAGAGAATTTCTGCTTGAGCGGGTGTTCGGAAAAACCAAAAAGAGCGACGAATTTTCACTGCGCGACGCGAAAACCAACCTTGTTGACGATACATATTCCGAAAACATCGGCGAGGAGCTTTTTAAGATTGACAGCGAGTCGTTTATGCGGACGGTTTTCATATCGCAGAGCGACTGCGAAACCGAAACGAACGGCAGTATAAACGCGAAGCTGACCGACCTTGCCGAGAACACGGACGATATAAACAATTACGAAAAAGCCGACGAAAGGCTGAAGGATATTCTTAACGCGCTCTCGCCCACGCGAAAAACGGGCGAGATATACAAGCTTAAAAATGCCATGGCGGCGCTCAAGGAGGACATCAAGCCCGAAAGCGAGCTTGACCGCCGCGCGGCGGAGCTTGCGGAGGAGCGGTCGGCGCTTTTGAAAACCGCCGACGATATACGCCGCCGCGACGGCGCGCTCAAAAGTCTTGAAGCCGAGGCGAGAGCGTATAAGGACACGCAGATAACGCGCGAAAAATACGAGAGCCTTTTAAGCGCCTTTAAAAAGCGCAGGGACGATTTTAACGCAGGCGCCCGATATTTTAAGGGCGAAATCCCCGCGAAAGCCGATTTAACCGCCGCGGCGGAAAAATGCGGCGCGCTCGCGGAAAAAACAGTCGAGCTGAATTTGTACAGATTAACCGCCGATGAGGACGCGGAGCTTGCAAGCCTTAACGAAGCATTTCACAGCGCGCCGCCGTCCTCGGAGGAAATACGCGCCGTAAACGAAAAGCAAAAAACCGTGTCCGCCCTGGAGCTTGAAAAAGCGAAGCGCGCTTTGTCGCCGCTTGAAACGGCGGAAATCGAGGAATACGGCGCGTTGTTTAAGGATGCCGCAGAGGATGAAAAGGCAATAGACGCGCATATTTCGCTTTGGAATAAGCGCGGCGAAAAAAAGAATCTGTTAAGCTCAAAAAAAGCGTCGCGCGATATGCTTTGCCGGCTTGACGACAGCGCCCGAAAAAGCAGATCGAAAAATATGCCGCTTTTGGCTGCGGCGGTAATTTTGATCGCGGCGGCGGTCGCCCTTATGCTTATGTCAAAGCCCGCGTTTGCCGCGGTTTCGGCGGTATTGGGCATAGCGGCGGCGATCGTGTGGGCGGCTGCGAGAGGCGGCAAAAAGGATAGCGGCGAGAACCGCGAGCTTGACGCGCTTCGAAGTGAAATCGCCACGGACGAAGAATATATCAAAAACGCGGAGGATGAAACGCGCTCGTTCCTTGCCGAGTACGGCGAGGAATATGACGATGCCTCGGCGGCGGATGCGCTTGCCGCGCTTAAAAGTAAGGCGCGCGCGTACCGTTCGCTGCTCCTCAAGCGCGCGGAATACAAAAAAGCCGCAGACGCGCCGGAGCTTAAATCGCTTAAAAGCGAGATACGCTCTTTTATCACGAGCATATATCCGAACGCGGATGACAGCGCCGAATATCTGCGTAAAATTGAGGACGGCGCGCGGCGGTTTAAGGCGCTTTTGGAAAAAAGCGAAAATTTCAAGAGATGTCAAAGGCAATGCGCGGATTACTCCGCCGATATACGCGCCTTTTTGAACAAGCACGGCTTTGAGCCGAGCGAACGGCTCAAGGAACAGCTTGACGATATAAAAAATCATCTCGCGGTATACGAGATTTGCGAAAGGGAATACCGCGAGGCAAAGACGCTCAAAGAGCGCTTTGAAGCGGATAACGCCGAGGCGTTAAAGAAGCTCGGCGATACCGAAAAAAAGGAATACAAGCCGCTTGAAGAGCTTGCCGGAGAGCGCGCGGAGCTTGGTGAAAGCCTTAGCGCGGCGCTCAAAAGTGCGGAGGAAACCGCCGCGCGCATAGACGAGCTGAACGAGGCGAAGGATGAGATAGAGGATAAAAAAGCGGAGCTTGAAGAACTTGGCGGGAAATACGCCGCCCTTGAAAAAAGGCGGAACACCGCCGAGCTTGCGCGCGAATATCTCCAAAACGCGAAGCAGTCGTTCACCGCGAGATATACCGAGCCGATTATGAAAGGCTTCCGAAAATACTACAACATCATCGGCGGGGACACCGAGCGCTTTCATATGGACGCGAATATCAAGATTACGGTTGATGAGGCGGGTATGCAGCGAGATGTCAAATTTTTCAGCTCCGGAACAAAGAGCCTTATAGGCATATGTATGCGAATGGCGCTTGTCGAGGCGATGTACGAGGGCGAAAAGCCGCCCCTGATATTCGACGACCCGTTCGTATTCCTTGACGGCGGGCATTTCAAAGCCGCAAAGACACTGCTTGATGAAATCTCAAAGGAATATCAGGTGCTGTATTTCACCTGCGGCAGACAGTAGAAAGGAGAAAAATAACAAAAATGGAAGAAAAACAAATAACTCTCGGGAGCCTTATAAAGCGCTTTATGCCGTATCTTACCAAATATAAGGGTGTGCTGATATTTGATCTGTTCTGCGCCGCGCTTACAAGCGTCTGCGAGCTGGTGTTTCCTATGCTTGTACGCTACATTACGAATATGGGAATAAACAACCTCGCGGGGCTTACGCTTGAAATTATAATAAAAATCGCGGCGTTTTATCTGATACTGCGCGTGATCGACACCGCCGCGAATTATTATATGGCGTACAACGGTCATATAATGGGCACAAAAATAGAAACGGATATGCGCCGCGATTTGTTCGCGCATCTTGAAAAGCTGTCGTTTTCGTATTATTCCGAGCATAAGGTCGGACAAATTATGTCGAGAATTACGAACGACCTCTTTGATATTACCGAGTTCGCGCACCATTGCCCCGAGGAGCTTTTCATCGCGGCGCTCAAAATAACGGTATCGTTCATCGTCTTGGGCAATATCAATATTTGGCTTACGCTTATAATTTTCGCCGTGCTTCCGTTTATGTTTTGGGTTGTTAAATACTTCAACACCCGTATGCGCAGGACGTTCAAGGAACGCCGCAACCGCCTGGGCGAGATAAACGCGCAGGTCGAGGACAGCCTTTTGGGAATAAGGGTAGTAAAATCCTTCGGCAACGAGGAGATAGAAAAGGAAAAATTCGAGCGCGGAAATATACGTTTTTACGATATAAAACGCAAATCCTACAGTTATATGGCGGGCAATCAAACGGCGACGAGATTTTTCGAGGGCATAATGTACGTCACGGTTTTAACCGCCGGCGCGATTTTTATGATTAACGGCAAGGTAAGCCCCGCCGACCTTACGGCATATCTTCTCTATGTCGGCACGCTTCTCTCCACCATTCGCACAATATTGCAGTTTACCGAGCAGTTTCAAAGCGGTATGACCGGAATCGAGCGGTTTATCGAGATTATGGACGCGCCGGTTGAGATTTCCGACGCGGAAAACGCGGTCGATTTGGGTGACGTAAAGGGCGATATCGAGTTTAAAAATGTGTCGTTCCGCTACGGCGACGACAACGCGGAGGTTTTATCGAATATAAATATGAGCGTGGAACACGGGAAATCCGTCGCGGTCGTGGGCCCCTCCGGCGGCGGAAAAACGACGATGTGCAATCTTATCCCGAGATTTTACGATGTAACCGGCGGCGAAATTTTAATCGACGGAACGGACATAAAAACCGTAACGACGCGCTCTCTGCGTCAAGCCGTGGGCGTTGTCCAGCAAGAGGTATATCTGTTTTCGGGCACGATTTACGATAATATTCTCTACGGAAAGCCGAACGCGTCGCGTGACGAGGTTATCCAAGCCGCGAAGGACGCGGGCGCGCACGAGTTCATTATGGGCTTTGAAAAGGGCTATGACACATACGTCGGCGAGCGCGGCGTAAAGCTCTCCGGCGGGCAAAAGCAAAGGATAAGCATAGCAAGGGTGTTTTTGAAAAATCCCCCTATATTGATACTCGACGAGGCGACATCCGCTCTCGACAACGAAAGCGAATACATAGTACAGCAATCGCTTGAGCGCCTGGCGGCGGGCAGAACCGTATTAACCATAGCGCATCGGCTTACGACCATTAAAAATTCCGATAAAATAATAGTGCTGACCGCCGACGGCATAGCCGAGGAGGGCACGCACAGCGCTCTTATGGAAAAGGGCGGGATTTACTCGCAATTGTATAAAATGTATTTGGTATAAAAAACAGCGCCTTAAAGCTCATCGGCTAAAAGGCGCTGCCTTTGTATTATCGGCATACCGATAATTTTATTTCACAACTATTATCTTAAAAGAAACGGTGTCCGAGTTTTGAATAACCGAGCTGTCAAACGACACGTCCTTGCCGCGAAGCTCGTCTAACATACTGTTAAACTGCGTTCCGTTTATAACGTAGCATTCGTTATAAACCCTCAAAACATATTTTGCGATTACGGTTATTGCCGTTTCGTAATTTGACGAATTTATCGTAAGTATTCCGTCAATCGGGATATGAACATCCTCCGAATACGCTTCACCGCTTACGCTGTACGATGAAGAGCTGCGCGCTTTCGTTGAGGCTTCGCTATCGCCGACATACGCGTATGTTTCCGTGCCGGCGTCGTCGCTTATGACATATCCGCCGTCATTAGCCGCGGGAGTTTCCTCCGCCGTGTATACTGCGGCTGTGTCGGGTGCGGATGTCGCCGCCTGCGGTGCCGCTGTTTGAGATGCCGCTTGCGGTGCGGCTGTGCTTTCGACCTCCGCCGCGCGTGTTTCGGTTTCGGCAGCCGCGGTGTCCGCCGCAGTTTGAGTCTGCACCGAAATCTCGGCGCTTTCCTCAACCGAATTTATCGTATCCGTTGCCGCCGATGCGGCGTCGGATGAGGCTCCGCTTTCGGAAGCCGCGGCGCGCGCTCGGTGATTTTGAAGCGCCGGCGGTAAGACTACGTTCGGAGAGTAGGCGCTTGAGGCGCCGTCGCTCTCGGAAACAACCGCGTTTTCGCTTTGAACCGCCGTTTCATCCTCCGGTGAGGCGGAAACCGAGGCGGTTTGTGAAATCACGCCGTCGTCACTGCCGTTTATTATATCAATCATAGATTTTCCGTTTACGCCTATAACCGCGGCAAGCGCCAGCGACGCGGCAAAAGCGGAATATCTTTGCCAATTGTTCTTCATATGACGCGAGAATGACTCGCGGCGCGTCATAACCGCTTCCTCGCGGTCGATGCGCTCGTTCAGCTTATCTATAAAATCAGCGGGTACTTCAATTTTCGGAAGAGTCCGTAAAGTATTTTTTACAGACAGCATAAAATTAAGCTCCTGCTCACATTTTTCACATTCGCGCGAATGTGCGAGCATAGCGGATTTTTCATCTTCTGTTAAGTTTTCGTAATTATCAAGCATTTTTGAAAACTTGTCGCAATTCATTTTAAGACTCCTCCCCCTTTCTCTGTTATCGTTTCGTAATATTAGACGCTGAAGTTATCTAAAAAGTTCCCATTTTCGGTTAAAATTTTTTTAAGCGCGCTTCGCGCACGGTTAAGTCTTGATTTAATCGTTCCTATGGGCGCTTTTGTGATTTGCGATATTTCCTCGTAGCTCAATCCCTCTATATCGAACAAGGTAATAACGATTCTGTATTCCTCCTTCAGCTCTCCGAGCGCCGCGTAAAGCGCCTTTTGGCGCTCGTTAAGCTCCGCGTGCTCCTCGGGCGTGGGGGAATTATCGGGAATATCCGTGTCCCTGTCGTCCTCGTCGGCGTTCACGCTTATGCTCAGAGCGTTTATCGAGCGCTGCCGCTTGCGCAAAAAATCCGAGCATACGTTGGTCGTTATTCTGTAAAGCCACGTGGAGAATGAGGATTTTTCCTTAAAACCGCCTATTCCTCTGTAGACGCGCACAAAAACCTCCTGAGCCGCGTCGAGCGCGTCCTCTCTGTTCGAGAGCAGGCTGTACGACATATTGACAACCTGCGTTTGATATTGGGTGAAAATCTCGTTAAACGCCTGCCTGTCGCCGTTTTTGCATCGTTTTATAACATCAATTCCGATATCGGGCAAATCCTCACCTCCTTGCAAAGAGAAATTTCAGATTTTACCGTTTAAAATCTGCTTATTCTGTCCGTATACGCGTCATAGTCCGCTTTTATATCCTCAAGGCAGTCGCCGCCGAATTTATCGAGAAACGCTTTCGTAATTTCAAATTCAACCGCCGCCTTAATCACTACCGAGCAAGCCGGAACGGCGCATATATCCGAGCGCTCCACCGTCGCCTTATGCTCGGACTTGTCCGTTATGTCAACCGTCTTTAAAGGATTGTAAAGCGTGGGTATCGGTTTCATCGCGGCGCGCACAATAATAGGCTCGCCGTTTGACATACCGCCCTCTATGCCGCCCGCGTTGTTGGTAAGGCGGTGATATTTTCCGTCGTATACTATTTCGTCGTGTACCTTGGAGCCGCATTTTTCGCTTGCGCCGAAGCCTATGCCTATCTCGACCGCCTTTATCGCCTGAACCGACATCGCGGCAAAGGCGAGATTCGCGTCAAGCTTTCTGTCGTAATGCACATAGCTTCCAAGTCCCGCGGGAACACCGAAAACAGCGGTTTCAACCACTCCGCCGACGCTTTCGCCGCTCGCTTTTGCGGCGTCTATATATTCCATAGCCATTTTCGCGCGGCCCTCGTCGCCGAAGCCTACCGGAGAGCTTAAAACTCTCTCGTAAAACGCGCTGTCCGCCGACGCGGGAGCGTCCTCGATCTCGCCGATGCTCACGACTCTGCGGCGAAATTCTATATTAAACGGCTCAAGCGCCTGCGACACAAGCGCGCCCACTGCAACTCTCGCCGCCGTTTCGCGCGCGGAGGCGCGCTCCAAGACGTTTCGCATATCGCGGTGGTTGTATTTCATACCGCCCGTCAGGTCGGCGTGCCCCGGACGCGGGCAATGCACGGCTTTCTCGCCGTTTGCCTCCTCCGTGCCCATTATCGCCTCCCAGTTTTTCCAATCGCGGTTTTCGATGCGTATCGCGATCGGACCTCCGAGAGTGACGCCGCCGCGAACTCCCGAGAGTATCTCGGCTCTGTCCTTCTCTATGAGCATACGTCCGCCTCTGCCGTAGCCCTGTTGGCGTTCGGCGAGCGCGGCGTTTATTTTTTCAAGATTTATTGTAACTCCGGACGGCATACCCTCGATTATCGCCGTAAGACATTTTACGTGGGTTTCCCCGGATGTAAGATAA
>JAJPXA010000040.1 GCA_021205715.1 Bacillota bacterium | reverse complement strand
TACGCGGTTTGCTCGAAAATTTAAAATTTTTTATGAATTTTTAATAAAAAACAGTAGTAATATTCTTTTTCTTGTGTTATAATACAGTTTAGATTGTTATAATGACAATAGTAGGGCAAATTATCACTATTTACCTGTTAATCAATTACTATGAGGTGAAATTATGAGTCTTTTTGACAAAATATTCGGCACATATTCGGATCGCGAGCTGAAAAAGGTGTATCCCATAGCCGACAAGGTTATGGCTTTTGAGGATGATATGGCAAAGCTCACCGATGCCGAGCTTAAGGCAAAAACTCCCGAGTTTAAGGAGCGCCTCGCAAAGGGCGAAACCCTTGACGATTTGCTCCCCGAAGCATACGCGGCGATGCGCGAGGCAAGCTGGCGCGTGCTTGGAATGAAGCATTTCTACGTTCAGGTTGTCGGCGGCGTTATACTGCATCAGGGACGAATTGCCGAAATGAAAACGGGCGAGGGCAAAACCTTGGTTTCGACACTCCCCGCTTATCTTAACGCGCTCGCGGGAAAGGGTGTACATATCGTCACCGTAAACGATTACCTCGCAAAGCGTGACAGCGAATGGATGGGAAAGGTATACCGCTTTATGGGTATGAGCGTGGGTCTTATTGTGCATGACCTCGACAGCTCGGAGCGCAAAAAAGCGTACGCGGCGGATATAACATACGGCACAAACAACGAGCTTGGCTTTGACTATCTGCGCGACAATATGGTTGTAAACAAAGCACAGCAGGTTCAAAGAGAGCATTTTTACGCGATTGTCGACGAGGTCGACTCAATCTTGATAGACGAGGCGAGAACGCCGCTTATCATTTCGGGTATGGGCAAATCCGCAAACGAGCTTTACTCGCTCGCGGACACGTTCGTAAAGCGTCTGAAAAAACTCGTGGTTACGGAGCACGACGATAAGTCGCTTGACGAGGACGTCGACGCGGACTATATCGTCGACGAAAAGGCAAAAACCGCCACGCTTACCGACAGCGGTATCAGAAAGGCGGAGCAGGCTTTCGGAATAGAAAACCTTTCCGACCCCGCGAATATGAAAATACAGCATCACATCAACCAAGCGCTTCACGCGAACGGCGTTATGCACAGAGATAAGCAGTACATCGTAACCGAGGGACTGGTTATGATTGTCGACGAGTTTACCGGACGTATAATGCCCGGCAGACGCTACAGCGACGGTCTGCATCAGGCGATAGAAGCGAAAGAGGGCGTTAAAGTCGAAAATGAGTCGAAAACGCTCGCGACAATCACGTTCCAGAATTTCTTCCGTCTTTACGGAAAGCTCTCGGGTATGACCGGTACGGCGCTTACCGAGGAAGAGGAATTTCAGCATATCTATAAGCTCGACGTTGTTGTGGTTCCCACGAACAAGCCCGTTATCAGAAACGATATGCAGGACGTCGTATACTCGACCGAGCGCGGCAAGTTCTTGGCGGTTATCGACCAAATAAAGGAGTGTCACGAAAAGGGTCAGCCGGTTCTTGTCGGCACGGTAAACGTAGACAAGTCGGAAATTCTCTCGTCGATGCTCAAGCGTCAGGGTATACGCCACGAGGTGTTAAACGCGAAGTATCACGAAAAAGAAGCGCAAATTGTCGCGCAGGCAGGTAAAAAGGGCGCCGTAACGATTGCCACGAATATGGCGGGACGAGGCACGGATATTACCTTGGGCGGCAACGCCGAATATATGGCGAAGCACGAGATGGCAAAGCTCGGCTATGACGAGGAAATGATAAACGAGGCGACCGGCTTCGCGGACACCGACGATGAGGAAATAATCGCGGCAAGAGCAAAATACACCGAGCTTCACGATAAATTTGAAGCGGAGATAAAGCCGGAGCAGGAGGAAGTAAAAGCCGCGGGCGGACTGTTCATAATCGGCACGGAGCGTCACGAATCAAGACGTATCGACAATCAGCTCAGAGGCCGTGCGGGACGTCAGGGCGACCCGGGCGCGTCAAGATTCTTCCTCTCGCTCGAGGACGACCTTATGCGAATTTTCGGCTCGGACAGAGTCAAAAAAATGGTAGACTCTATGGGGCTTGAGGAAACCGACCCGATTGAGGCGAAAATACTCACAAACTCCATAGAAAACGCTCAGAAAACCATTGAGGGCAGAAACTTCGACTCTCGTAAAAACGTCCTCCAGTACGACGAGGTTATGAACGAGCAAAGAAAGATTATATACAAGCAGCGTCAGATGGTTCTCGACGGCGAGGATATAAGCTCAACGCTCAAGGATATGATTGACTCCGTCATAGACGACACGCTCGATGATTATATCGGCATCGCGGAATATCCCGACGATTGGAACATACGCGCGATAAAGGAATTCGCGGACAAGGAGCTGTTCGCCGAGGGCGCGTTCGATATATCGGACGAGGATCTCGAAACAATAACCCGCGCGGATGTCAAGGATGAGCTGCTTGAGCTTGCGATGAAGCGCTACGCTTATCAAGAGGAAACATTCGGCGCGAATATGCGCGAGCTTGAGCGCGTAATTATGTTAAGAGTGGTCGACACGCTTTGGATGGACCACATTGACGAAATGGATCAGATAAAGCGCGAAATCGGTCTGAGAGCCATAGGTCAGCACGACCCGGTTGTCGAGTACAGAAGCGTTGCGACGGAGCTGTACGAGGGAATGCTCGCGGCTATCAAGCGCGACACCGTGCGCTATGTGCTTTCGGCTATGCCGCGCGTGGAAATCAAGCGCGAGCAGGTGGCAAAGCCGATTACCGCGGCGGGCGACGGCTCGCTTCAGCGTCAGCCCAAAAAGGCGGCGCCCAAGGGCAAGGTAGGCAGAAACGACCCGTGCCCTTGCGGAAGCGGATTGAAATACAAAAACTGCTGCGGTAAAAACGGCGCCGACAGACAGCAAGGCAGCGACAAATAAATAAAATAAATTTTTTAAAGGATGTGATTAAAGTGCTTGAATACGATGAACTTAAGCTTGAGCTTACGGGACTTGAGGACGGCATTAATGAATTGAGGGATTCACTTTGACATCGCGGGAGCGGTGAAGGAGGCAAAGGAGCTTGAGGCAAAATCGCTTGAACCGGGCTTCTATGACGATATAAAGGAATCTCAAAAAATACTTCAAAGAGCAAAGCGTTTAAACGACAAGGCGGAAAAATTCAACGACCTATATTCAAAATGGGAGGATACCTTGGTTTTAATCGACCTTGCGAACGAGGAAAACGACGCGTCTATGGCGGATGACATAAAGGCGGCGGCGGCTGAGATAAAGTCCGCCATCGACACAATGACGCTTGAAACGCTTTTGAGCGGTCAGTACGACAATTCAAACGCCATTATAACGCTGCACGCGGGCGCGGGCGGCACAGAGGCGCAGGATTGGTGCCAGATGCTGATACGTATGTATCAGATGTGGGCGCAGAAAAACGGCTACGACGTTGAGGTTATGGACACCCTTGACGGCGACGAGGCGGGCGTAAAAAGCTGCACAATGGAAATAAGCGGCGAAAACGCATACGGATATTTAAAGGCGGAAAAGGGCGTTCACAGACTTGTGCGCATATCGCCGTTTAACAGTGCCGGAAAGCGTATGACGTCCTTCGCGTCTGTTGAGGTTATGCCGGAGCTTGACGATGATATCGAGGTCGACATTCGTCCGGAAGACATTGAAATGGAGGCTTTCCGCGCGTCCGGCGCGGGCGGTCAGCATATCAACAAGACCTCCTCGGCGGTGCGCTTAACGCACAAGCCTACGGGTATTGTGGTATCGTGTCAGACACAGCGCTCGCAGTTTCAAAACCGCGATTACGCGATGAAAATGCTAAAGGCGAAGCTCGTGGAGCTTGCCGAACAGCAGCAAAAGAAAAAAATTGCCGATATACAAGGCACACAAATGGAAAACGGATGGGGTTCGCAGATACGCTCCTACGTTTTTCAGCCGTACACTATGGTAAAAGACCTGCGCACGGGATTTGAAATGGGCAACATAACCGCGGTTATGAACGGTGATTTGAACGGCTTTATAAACGCATATTTAAAAGCGGTAAAGCTCGGAACTCTTTTGAAATAAATATGTACCGAAACGACAGTAAATACAACACCGTTGTATCTGCTGTCGTTTTTGTTTAGGTCAAATCATTCAGCAATTGTCGTCGTTTTTCTTGTTGGTGTGCTTGTTGTTCTGCTGTTGATTCTGCTGTTTGTTCTGATTGTTGTTCTGGTTATTGTTCTGGTTGTTGTTCTGCTGTTTGTTCTGGTTATTGTTCTGGTTGTTGTTCTGATTATTGTTGCGATTGAAGTTGTTTGTCATAATTTTCTGCCTCCTTTCTACAGACAATATTTTTACCAACCGTGCGTTTTTTTATTCATCCGAGGCTTATACTTTCGGCAAATATCATCAAATTTTCAAAAAGTCCGAACAGGAGTGATTTTAACGCAAAAAAATAAGGTATTTTATGCGTTTTTTGTGCGTTTTTACTTGAATTATCAACGCAAAAATGTTATAATGATATTAAAATTATTATGCGTATTTAGATTGGATACACTTACAATGACCGAAAAAATTTGGAAATATAAAAACTCCAAAATCCCCGCGGGCAAAGCGGAAGACATATCAAAGCGTCTTTCCGTGCCGAAAATAATAGTGACAATTCTCTTAAACCGCGAGATTCAGGAAACCGACATAGAGCCGTTTTTAAAAAAATCATTAAAAAGCGTTATAAACCCGATGCTGCTTCCGGATATGGACAAAGCCGCCGAGAGGATTTTATCGGCTGCGGACAAGGGCGAAAAAATAACGGTGTACGGCGACTACGATGTCGACGGCATAACCGCCGCGGCTTTGCTTTACGACTTCCTGTGCTCAATCGGAGCGAATGTGCAATACTACATTCCCGACCGCCGCGACGAGGGCTACGGCATAAATATTATGGCGGTAAACAAGCTTTTAAAAAGCGGCACAAAGCTGCTTGTCACCGTCGACTGCGGCATAACCGCAAAGGGCGAGGTTTCGTTTGCGAAGCTTCAGGGAATGGACGTTATCATAACCGACCATCACACCTGCCCCGAGAGTCTGCCGAGCGACGCGGCGGCGGTTGTAAATCCGAAAATTCCCGACTGCGGCTATCCGTTTGACGCGCTCGCGGGAGTGGGTGTCGCGTTTAAGCTGGCGTTGGCGATATCTATTAAAAAGGGCATAAACACCACCGCGTGCTTTAACCGCTACGCGGATCTCGCGGCAATCGGCACGATTGCCGATGTTGTGTCGCTTACGGGCGAAAACAGAGTTATAGTCGACCGAGGCTTGAAGCTTCTCGCCACGCCAAGGCGCCCCGGATTAAAGGCGCTGTTCGAGGTCGCGGGCATACTCGGAAAACCCGTCACATCCACATCAATAGCGTATAACGCCGCGCCGCGTCTTAACGCGGCGGGACGGATAGGCTCGGCAAAAACCTCGGTTGAGCTGCTGCTCACAAACGACGAGGCAAAGGCAAAGGAAATTGCCGAGGCGCTGAACGAGATAAACCGCGAACGTCAGGCGACGGAACAGCAAATATTTTCCGAGGCGCTGAAGCTGACAGAAAAAGACGCCGATTTCTCAAAGAAAAAGGTCATAGTTCTCGCAAGCGAAAGCTGGCACAACGGCGTGATAGGCATTGTCGCGTCAAAGCTGTGCGAGCGGTTTTACCGCCCGTGCATACTCATATCGCTTTCGGACGGCATCGGCAAAGGCAGCGGGCGCAGCATACCGGAATTTAACCTGTTTGACGCGCTTGACGAATGTAAAGAGCTGCTGACGGAATTCGGCGGTCATTCGGCTGCCGCGGGACTTAACATCAACGAATCGGACATAGACGAATTTTCAAAGAAAATCAACAAATACGCGGATAAGGCTTTGGCGGACAAGACGCTTTTGCCGAGCGTAAACATAGACTGTGAGATAAACGCGGAGGACTTAACGCTCGAAAACGCGTATATGCTCGAAAGGCTTGAGCCGTTCGGTATGGGAAATGAAAAACCGCTGTTTTCAATTTCCGCTATGACCGTTACCGCGATTTACGCGGTCGGAGCCGAAAAAAAGCATTTGCGTTTACAGCTGGCGAAGAATAATATATATATATACGCCATAGCGTTCGGTATGGGAGAGCTTGCGGACGTATACAAAATTTCCGACACCGTGGACGCGGCGTTTGAGCTTAACATAAACCGATTTCAAGGTCAAGAAAGCGTACAGCTTATTATAAAGGATTTAAAAAGGAATTGAGGTGGATTTTATGGATAACAAAAATATAACCGCGAAAAAAACGGAATATACCATACTCGACCCAGAAAATTTACCGAAAAGTGCCGGCGACAACGACCGCATCGTTGAGGACATAATAAAAATGGTCGGCAAAAATTCGCCGCACGCAAACACGGATATGATTTACGTCGCATACCGTCTTGCGAAAGAGGCGCACAAAAACCAATTCAGAAAAAGCGGCGCGCCGTATATCGAGCATCCGGTGCAGGTCGCGTATATTTCGGCGCAGCTCGGGCTTGACCCGATAGCGATAACCGCCGCACTCCTGCACGACGTTGTGGAGGACACTCCGTTCACGTCCGAGGACGTCGCGCTTCTGTTCGGTCAGACGGTCGCGGATATCGTCGACGGAGTTACGAAGCTCAAGCAAATTCAATACAATACCCGCGAGGAGCAGCAGGTTGAAAATTACCGCAAAATGTTTCTCGCGATGGCGAAGGACATACGCGTTGTGCTTATAAAGCTCGTCGACAGGCTTCACAATATGCGAACGCTTAAATATATGCCGCGCGAAAAGCAGCTTCTTATATCAAAGGAAACGCTTAATGTATACGCTCCCCTCGCCCATCGTTTGGGTATGTCGAAAATCAAGATAGAGCTTGAGGATTTGTCGCTGAAATACCTCGACCCTGTAGCGTTCGACGATATTAAGACGGCTATCAATCAAAAAAAGGGCGAGCGCGAGGAGTACATTACCGATATTATGAACGTCCTGCGCGAGAACCTTAAAAAGCAGAATATCAAAGGCGAGGTCACCGGACGCGCGAAGCATTTTTACAGCATTTTCAGAAAGATGTACACGCAGAACAAAACCATAGACCAGCTCTATGACCTGTTCGCGGTAAGAATTATAGTTGACACCGTAGCGGACTGCTACGCGGTTTTGGGTATGGTTCACGACTTATATAAGCCTATGCCGATGAGGTTCAAGGATTATATCGCGATGCCCAAGCCGAATATGTATCAGTCGCTGCACTCAACACTTATCGGGCCCGGCGGAACGCCGTTTGAAATACAGATACGCACGTGGGAAATGCACCGCGTAGCCGAGGAGGGTATCGCGGCGCATTGGAAATATAAGGAGGGTGTGAGCGGCAAGACCGACAGCGACTCGACCTATGAATGGATACGTCAGCTGCTCGACACTCAAAGCGGAATTATAGACACCGACGCGTTTATGCAGACCCTAAAGGTGGATTTATTCTCCGACGAGGTGTTTGTGTTCACGCCGCAGGGAAAGGTTATATCGCTCCCCGCCGGCTCGACCGTTATAGACTTCGCCTTTGCGATACACTCTCAGGTGGGCTATAAAATGAGCGGCGCGAAGGTTGACGGCAAAATCGTTCCGAACAACTATGTGATAAAAAACGGAGAAATAATAGAGATACTCACGGCAAACACTCACGGCCCCAGCCGCGACTGGCTCACGGTCTGCAAAACCTCGCAGGCGCGAAATAAGATAAACCAATGGTTCAAGCGTGAACGGCGCGACGAGAACATAGAACACGGCAAGGAGCTTATAGAGCGCGAGCTGCGCCGCTTGGGAAACACGCATTCGCAGCTGTTTAAACCCGAATGGGTGGAGGTTATGATAAGGCGCTACGGCTTCGCGACACTCGATGATTTGTACGCGAGTGTGGGCTACGGCGGTCTTACGGCGCAAAAGGTTGTAATGCGCCTGCGCGACGAGTGGATGAAAACCGTGCGGGAAAAGGAAAATCAAAAGAAGCTCGCCGCTGTTTTTGACGAGGAAACGCACACCGTAAAAACGGAACCGTCGCAGCGGCGCGCGTCAAGCAAGGGCATAATCGTAAAGGATATAGACAACTGTCTTGTACGCCTCGCGCGATGCTGCACGCCTGTCGCGGGCGACGATATTGTCGGATTTATAACCAAAGGCAGAGGCGTGAGCGTTCACAGAGCGGATTGTCCGAATATCGCTCCCGATAAGCTCACCGAAGAGGACAAAAGCAGACTTATTGAGGTTTCGTGGGATGAGGACAGAAGCACGTCGTATATATCGCAGCTGCAAATCGAGGCTGCCGACCGCGACGGAGTTCTCTCGGAGGTTACGAACATACTCTCAAATCTCAAAATTCCGTTTAAGTCGGTAAACGCGTTCGTAAACAAACGCGGCACCGCGTTTATACAGATAGGCGTGGAAATACGAAACGTTTCGGATTTGACACTGCTTGTCAAAAAAATAAAGCAGCTCCACGGAATTAAAAATGTTACAAGACTATCGAATTGACGGTGAAACATATGGAAAACTTAAACGTAAACATAAAAACCGAATATATAAAGCTCGACCAGCTCTTGAAATTTTCGGGCATCGCCGAATCCGGCGCGGATGCGAAGGATATGATTTTTTCGGATATGGTGTTCTTTAACGGCGAGCCGTGCGTGATACGCGGCAAAAAAGTCCGCGCGGGCGACACAGTAACCGTCGAATTTGAGGATGAAACCGTAAATATAACGGTGGGTGCGGAATAATGTATATTTCATCGCTGTCGCTTAAAAATTTCCGAAATTACAAAAGCCTTGACATATCCTTTTCCCCGTTCACGAACGTCATTTACGGCGACAACGCGCAGGGGAAAACGAATATTTTGGAAGCGCTTTATATGTTCGCGCAGGGGCGCTCGCACCGCGCGAAATCCGACCGCGAGCTGATAATGTTCGGCGAGGACGCGGCGCGGCTGTCGCTTGATTTTCACGACAGCGAGAGAGATTACGGCGCCGTAATGCAGCTTGGCAGAAACGGCAAAAAAACCATCAAAATAAATCACGTTCAAATATCGCGGCTGAGCAAGCTGATGAACTATTTAAACGCGGTTATGTTCGCGCCCGAGGATTTAACGCTTATCAAAGGCTCACCCGGCGCGCGCAGGCATTATACGGACGCGGCGATAAGCCAGCTGTTCCCGGGGTATTTGTCAAGCCTTTCGGATTACCAAAAGGCGCTTATTCAAAAAAACAACGCGCTTAAAAATCTATCGGCATACGGCGGCAAAACCGCGCTTGACGTTTGGAACGAGCAGCTTGCCGAAAGCGGCGCGAAAATAATGAACTACCGCGCGGAATTTATAAAATCCGTAAACGGCTACGCGAAAAAAATACAGGCTGAAATATCCAAAGAGGAGCTTGATATTTCATACGCCCCGGGAATACGCATCGATGAGATGACCGCCGGCGCGTACTACGACTTTTTACGGTTGCACGCGGATAAGGAAATAGCGTTTTATTCGTCCGCATACGGGATTCAGCGCGACGATATAATCATTAAAATCAACGGCGCACCGGCGAAAATTTACGCCTCGCAGGGGCAGCAGCGCACGGCGGCGCTCGCCCTTAAAATAGCGCAGGCAGAATATATTTACGAGCAAAAGGAGGAGTACCCCGTGCTTCTCTTGGACGATATAATGAGCGAGCTTGACATAAACCGCAGGGCATATTTATCGGAGAGGATACGCGACAAGCAGGTATTTATAACCTCCACCGACACCGATCTTGTTTCAAGCTCAAATCAAACAAAGCTGTTCAAAATAAAAAACGGAACGGCATATGAGGAGTGAAATTTATGTATCTTCATCTCGGAAACAACATCGTTGTAAACACCGATGAAATAATCGGAATATTCGATACGGACAATACTACCGTGTCCCGTCAGGGCAAAAATTTTCTGCCGCGGGCGCAGGACAGCGGTATTATTATAAACGCGGCGAGCGATTTACCGAAATCGTTCGCGGTGACAAAAAAGAACGGCAAGGTAACGGTGTATATTTCATCGTACACGTCAAAAGCGCTTGCGAAAAACAGCGCGTCATTAACAATATAAGTTTAGGAGATAGAGAAAATGAACGACTTTAACAAAAACGAGGAAGAAGTAGTATATGACGAGAACCAAATACAGGTTTTGGAGGGACTCGAGGCAGTAAGAAAGCGCCCGGGAATGTATATAGGCTCAACCTCCGCCGCGGGACTTCATCACCTGGTGTATGAAATTGTCGACAATTCCATCGATGAGGCACTCGCCGGATATTGTACCGAAATAAAGGTTGACATAAATCCCGACAACTCCGTTACCGTAACCGATAACGGACGCGGTATTCCGGTGGGAATCCATCCGCAGCAGGGTATACCGACGGTCGAGGTCGTTCTTACGATTCTTCACGCCGGCGGAAAATTCGGCGGCGGCGGATATAAGGTATCGGGCGGTCTGCACGGTGTCGGCTCATCGGTTGTAAACGCGCTTTCGGAAAAGCTTGAAATCGAGGTTTCCGACGGCGAGCATATTCACTATCAAAGCTACGAACGCGGCAAGCCGACCTGCGCGCTTAAAATAATCGGCGACACCGATAAAACCGGCACGAAAATCACCTTTAAGCCGGACGGCGAAATATTCGAAACGCTTATTTTCGACTCGGCGGTATTGATAAAGCGTTTAAGAGAACAGGCGTTTTTAAACAAAGGCGTAAAAATAATATACACCGACTTCCGCGAGGAGGAGCCGGCGCCCGTAACCCTTTACGCCGAGGGCGGAATTAAGGAATTTGTGCAGTATATAAACGTAAATAAGGATCCGATACACGACGAGATAATTTACTTTGAAAACAAACGCGAGGGTATGGAGGTCGAGATTGCTATGCAATACACAACCGCGTATACCGAAACGATTTTGTCATTCGCCAACAACATCCACACTGTTGACGGCGGCACGCACGAAACGGGATTTAAGTCGGGACTTACAAAGGTGTTAAACGACTACGCGAGAAAGTACAATATCCTCAAGGAAAAGGACGCGCCCCTTTCGGGCGACGACACGCGCGAGGGATTAACGGCGGTAATAAGCGTTAAGGTCGAGGAAGCGCAGTTTGAGGGACAGACAAAAACAAAGCTCGGCAACAGCGGCGCGAGAACCTTGGTTGAAAAGGCGATTTCCGATAAATTCAACGCGTTCCTTGAAGAAAATCCGAAGGTCGCGAGAACCATCATAGACAAGACGCTGATGGCGTCGCGCGCGCGCGAAGCGGCGAAAAAGGCGCGCGAGGCTACAAGGAAAAATTCATCGCTCGGCGACAGCGCGCTTTTGGGCAAGCTCGCCCGCTGTGCGGACGAGGGCGCGGACTACGCGGAGCTGTTCATTGTCGAGGGCGACAGCGCGGGCGGAAGCGCGAAGCAAGGGCGAAACAGACGCTATCAGGCGGTTCTCCCGCTCTGGGGCAAAATGCTTAACGTTGAAAAGTCAAGAGCCGACAAGGTATACGGAAACGAAAAGCTGCTGCCTGTAATAAAGGCTTTAGGCACGGGAATCGGCTCGGAATTTGACATTACCAAGCTCAATTACGGCAAGATAATAATAATGGCGGATGCCGACGTAGACGGCGCGCATATAAGAACGCTGCTTCTGACGTTCTTCTTCAGATATATGCGTCCGCTTATAGACAACGGCAATATTTACCTTGCGCAGCCGCCGCTGTTTAAGGTTTGGACAGGTAAGAACAAGAACCTTGTCGAAAGGTACGCGTTTTCGGACGATGAGCGCGACGCGCTCATTGCCGAAATGGGCCCCAATTGCAAGGTTCAGCGTTACAAGGGTTTGGGCGAGATGGACTCGGACGAGCTTAAGGAAACCACAATGGATCCCGAAAAGCGCACGATGCTCCGCGTCGATCTCCAAGACGCGATTGAGGCGGATCAAACGTTCACCCTGCTTATGGGCGATAAGGTCGAGCCGCGGCGCGCGTTTATTGAGGAAAACGCGAAGTACGTTTCAAATTTGGATATTTAACAGGTTTAAAAATCTCCCGCGCGGAATATAATAAGCGCGGGAGATTTTTTGATTAAAATTAAATTTGGGGTTATGGAAGTTTGATATATGCGAGGCTCTGCCTCGCGCTCCGCAAGGGGCAGCGCCCCTTGACCCGCGTGACAAAACTTCGTTTTGTCATTTGAGTGTATTAGACTTCGTAGGGGTGCCCATTGGGCACCCGTTAAAACCCCTCAGTCGGCTTCGCCGACAACTCCCCTACAGCACCTTTTGCCTTTCGACTTTGCTTTGCAAAGTCGTAGGGCGTAGCGAAACTGCTAAGGGGGAGCCTCGAAAAGCGTCATCCAAAAGCCTCCCCTACTAGGGGAGGTGGCACGGCGCAGCCGTGACGGAGGGGT
>JAJPXA010000246.1 GCA_021205715.1 Bacillota bacterium | reverse complement strand
TTATAGCGTCCCTCGTCTATTGCGGCGGGGCAGAGCAGAACGGTGTCGGAATAGGCCTCGGAGGCGGTGAACTTTTCGTTCATACCGTTATTGAGGGTTGTTACCGTTTCCGAAAGCTCGCTTGATTTTGTTTGAAGCTCGGATATTTCATCCTGTTTATCGGATATATCGCTTTTTATTTGCTCTATGTTTTCCGAGATTTCAACGATTTTTTTGTTTAAATCATCTTTTTGACTTGTTTCGTCCTGCTTGGAATCAAGCGATTTTTGGAGAATTTCCTCTCTGTTTTTCAGATTCTCGTTTTCCGATTGAAGCTCCTCTATATCCCGCGCCAATTCCGATTTCGCGGCGGAGCTTATCTGCCGGTTTATGCCGAAAAATACAGCGAGCGCGGTCAATGCCGCAGTGCAGACGAATAAGACAATATAAAAAGTTAATTTTTTCTTATCCATATTCAGCCCTCCGTAGGCGTGAATTTCGCCGTTGTTTCAAGTTTTATAATATCTCCGCCGCTAAGCGTGCACTCATACGCGTCGTCGTCTAAAATCGTGTTGATTTTAAGACTGCTGTTGCTGTCGGCGGCAAGCATACTTCCGTCGCCGGTTACGCTGTAATTCCCCGCCGCCAAATGCGTGCCGACGGTGTATGTCCCGGGCGTGAGAGTCACGGTTTGCGTTTTCAGCTTCGTGAGCTGTTCCGACAGCTCGTCGTATTCCGATTTCAATTGGTCGTAATCGGAGGTGAGAGAGTCAAGCTGCGATTGATATTCGGAGTATTCCTCCTCAAGCGTGTCGTACTGCTTTTGGTATTCCACGACCGAGTCAAAGGTTTTCTCTATATTTTCGCCGTTTTCCTCAAGAGCCTCAATTGAGGCGGTAAGAGTGGTGTTTTCGCTTTTTGCCCGCAGATACGAAGTGTCCGTTTTTTGCAATTCCTCTTTTTTGCTGTCGACTTTTTCGTCACTCGCGCCGAACGCGATAAAGCCCGCGAAAAAACCGATTATTATAATAAGCACTGCGGCAATTATCATATACAGATATTTTCCGCGTCCTTTTTTGTCCTCCGGTATGACCGCGTTTACCACTCTCGGCACCGCCGCCGAAACCGCGCTTGCGGTTTGCTTGAGCTTGTTTACTTGCCGCGGCACGTCCTCCTCGGCTTTTTCCGTGTCCAAAACCGGCTCCGACGGATTATCCTCGTAATATGAAAGTATCTCGTCGATTATTTTATCCGATTTCGCTTCCGCCTCCTCGGCGAGCGCGTCGGTATCGGGAACGTCCTCCTTGACCTCGTTAATATCCTGCGGTAAGTCTTTGTTTTCTTTTTCGCTGTCCATATAAAGCCTCCCTTAATCAATTATAGGTTTTTGCCAAATACACGTCCTTGTATTGGTACGCGAAGCTGTCGGCGGATGCCTTCGCCTTACGGTAATCGTTGAAAATTCCGAAAACCGTGGGGCCGGAGCCGCTCATAACCGCGCCGAGCGCGCCGTTTAAGAGCATTTTGTTTTTTATTCCCGCGATTTGCGGATATTTTTTTTGCGTCACGCTTTCCATTACATTGCGAAGATTTTTCGCTATGGCGTATATGTCCGCGTTTTTCAATGCCGCCGTTACCGCCGCGGTGTCGGGATGCTCGGAAATCACCGCGTCGTCTATTTCCGAGTAAATATCCTTTGTTGACACGTTGATTTTCGGCTTTACCAAAAGGATATACGCGTCCGGCATAGGCGGAAGCTCCTTGAGAGTGTCGCCGATGCCGCTTGCGAGCCGTGTGCCGCCCAAAATGCAGTATGGGACGTCCGCGCCGAGCCGCGCGCCTATTTCGCAAAGTTCCCTCGTGCCGAGGTTGGTGCCGTAAAGCATATCGAGCGCGCACAGCACCGCCGCCGCGTTGCCGCTCCCGCCCGCGAGTCCCGCCGCGACGGGTATATTTTTATGTATGATTATCTTCGCGCCGCCTCTTATTCCGGTATATTCCGTAAATGCCTTAACGGCTTGGTAGGCGATGTTTTTATCGTTGTTCGGCAGATACTTTAAATTTGTCGAAACGGAAATAGAATCCTTGCATTTGTCAAGTATAATCAAGTCAAACAATGAAACGGTCTGCATTATCATTTCAACCTCGTGATAACCGTCGCTTCGTTTGCCCAAAACGTCAAGCGTGAGATTGATTTTCGCGTAAGAACGCGCCATCGCGCGGGCGCCGCTTATTACTATATCGTCGCAAAGCATTGTTATATCTCCTTTTTAAAGCGAGTTGTGTGACATCTCGGTTATTTCCCGTATTTTTTCGTCGGTTATATCGTCCGCTGTTTCGGATTTCTTGAGATACGCGAGGTATTCGATATTCCCCTCGGGACCTTTTATCGGCGAAAACGACAGTCCGCCGACATAAAATCCTATGCTTCTCGCGAAGTCAAGCACGTTTTTTATTACCTCGTAATGCACCTTGATGTCGCGCACCACGCCCTTTTTGCCGACCTGCTCGCGCCCCGCCTCAAATTGCGGCTTGATGAGGGCGGCTATTTCGCCGTCGTCGGCGAGAAGCTCCTTTGCAACCGGCAGTACCAAGCGCAGTGATATAAACGAAACGTCAATCGAGGCAAAGTCTATATAATCGCCGATTTGCTCGTGAGTGACATATCGTATGTTTGTGCGCTCCATATTTACAACGCGCTCGTCTTGCCGCAGCTTCCAGGCGAATTGACCGTAGCCGACGTCGACCGCGTATACCTTTTTTGCGCCGTTTTGAAGCATACAGTCGGTAAAGCCGCCGGTGGACGCGCCTATGTCCATTGTGATTTTGCCGTGTAAATCAATCGGGAACTCCTTCATCGCCTTTTCCAGCTTGAGTCCGCCGCGGCTCACGTATTTGAGCCGCTCGCCGCGTATTTCGGGAACCGTTTCGGGATCCACGGACATTCCCGCCTTATCGCATTTTTGATTATCGATATATACCTGTCCCGCCATTATAAGCGCCTTTGCCCGCTCGCGGCTCTGCGCCATACCGCGGTTTACCAAAAGCGCGTCAAGTCTTATTTTTTCCATTAAGAACCTCTTTAACAATAGAATTTTTATCCAAGCCGTTTGCGCGGTCAAGCTCGGCGACGCTTCCCTGAACTATGGGTTTGTCGGGGAAAGCGAATATTTTGACTTTGCAGTTTATGTTGTTCTCGGCGATAATACGCGCCGCCGTTTCGCCCATACCGCCTATTTTTACATTGTCTTCCATCGTCACGACAAAGCCGGTTTTTTTCGCTGTTTTTATAACCGCCGCCTCATCTATGGGCTTTATCGCGGGAATCAATAATATTTCGGCGGATAAATCGTGATTTTCAAGCTCAAGCATAACCTCTCGCGCGCGGTTTGCCATACGTCCGGCGGCGATTATCGAAATATCCGTTCCGGCGCTTAAAAGCACAGCCGAGTTTATATCAAACGGCGGCAGGGTTTCCGCGAGCTGCTCCGAGCCTTTGGGATAGCGTATCGCTATCGGGCCGTTGTGAGTGTTTACCGCGTAGTCGAGCATTTCATCGAGCTGTTTGAAGTTTACGGGCGATAATACAGTCATATTCGGCATATGCGACAAATATGAAATATCGTAAATGCCTTGATGCGTTTCGCCGTCCGCGCCGACTATGCCCGCGCGGTCGATAGGGAAGACTACGTGCAGATTTTGCAGGCAGACATCGTGAAGCGTTTGGTCATAGGCGCGCTGCAAAAACGAGGAGTAAAGCGGTATAACCGGAACAAATCCTCCGGCGGCGAGTCCCGCCGCCATCGTCACGCCGTGCTGTTCGGCTATTCCGACGTCGAAAAAGCGGTTTTTAAACCTGTCCGCAAATTCCGTAAGTCCCGTTCCCGTCGGCATAGCGGCGGTAACCGCGACTATTTTTTCATTTTTTTCCGCGAGGCTTACAAGCGTTTTGCCGAAATGCGCGCTGTAGGTTTCGGGTGATTTTTTTGTCGCGCCCGTGATTACGTTAAACGGTCCTATGCCGTGGAATTTAGCCGAGTTTGTTTCGGCGTGGTAGTATCCTTTGCCCTTTTTCGTTATGACGTGGATAAGAATCGGCTTTTTTTCCTTTTTCGCGTATTCAAGGCAGGGGATAAGAGCTTTTAAATCGTGACCGTCGACCGGACCTATATATGAGAAGCCCAAATCCTCAAACATAGTGCTTGAGAGAACCTTGCGTCTGATTTTGCGCTTTATTTTTCGCAGCATATCGGCGATTTTTTCGCCGAAAAAGGGGACTTTTTTTAAAATGCCTTCAACAGCCTCTTTCGATTTGAAATATTTCGGCGAAATTCTGAGCCGGCGCAGATGGTTTGTTATCGAGCCGACATTTTTTGTTATCGACATATTGTTGTCGTTTAATATAAGAATAAGCGGCGTTTTTGAATGACCCGCGTCGTTCATTGCCTCGTACATCATACCGCCGGTGAGCGCGCCGTCGCCGAAAAGGGCGATTATGTTTTCAGTGCCGCCCGAGAGATCTCTCGCGCGCGCAAGTCCGAGCGCGGCGGATATGGATGTCGAGCTGTGACCGGTATTGAAAGCGTCGTATTCGCTTTCGGCGCGTTTCGGGAAACCCGAAAGTCCGCCGAAGCGGCGCAGTGTGTCAAAAGCGCCCGCTCGTCCGGTGAGTATTTTATGGACGTAGGACTGATGCCCCACGTCAAACACTATTTTATCCTTTGGCATATCAAAAACAGTGTGAATCGCAACGCTCAGCTCCACAACGCCGAGATTGGACGCCAAATGACCTCCCGTTTCAGACACACTGTCAATTAAAAAAGAACGTATTTCACCGCAGAGTGAATTAAGCTCGTCGATATTTAATTTTTTTAAGTCGCCGGGCGACTTGATTTTATTCAAATACGCTCTCATTTTCATTACTCCCGATTTTTAGCTTTTGTACCCGATTTCGCCGGCTTTCTTTTTTTGCGAAAGCTCAGCATATGCGCCGCTCTTCCCAAGAAAAATACAATGGCGTTTCCGTTTTGCATAGCGAATCCCTTGAAAAACGCTTTGCCGCCGATTGTAAGCGAGGCGACGGTTCCGCTCAAAAGAAGATTGGGAATCAGGCTGCTCACGCCGAAAACCGACACAAGCTCCGCAACTATAAGCGCGGTCGTGGCGCCCGAAACAATGCCCGCGATGTCGCCTATAACGTCACAGCAGACGCTCGCGACGTGCGGCGCGTGGCGGATGATGCCCACACTCTCCTTTGCGCCCGAAACGCGCCGCGCGCAAAGGGAGTGAAACGGATATTCCTCCGCGGAAAGCACCGCCGTTCCCACCATATCAAAAATAACGTTTAATATGATTATGCCGAACAAAACAAAAAAGGCATACAAAACCGATAAGTCGGTCATAAGTATTGACGTTATCGCGGTAAAGCATACCGAGAAAATAAAGGACATTATCAAAACCGCAAGCGTCCATTTCGACGAAACGGCGGCGTTATTATTGGGTTTGGGAACCTTAAATTTTTTATTTTTAACGGATTTACCCAATTGAGGTATATCTCCTTTGTGTTCAAAATTATATGACAGGGTAATGAACATAGTAAAGTTTACGGCTTAGGTCCGGTAGGTTTTCCCGACATTCTGCCGAATCGTCGCCGAAACGGCGGTTTCCCTTTGAAGAATGTCATCATTACGCGATAACCGGATTGCCACTGAGTCCGTACTGCAATCCCATATTCATATTCAGCCTAGAGGTTTTCCCATACAGCCCTTGCGTTCCCCGTATCCTCTTTTGCAGCTATGGTTTCAAGGTGCGATGCCCTTACGCGCCCTCGGCCGAAGAACGCAGAGGGTTGCTCACCTATCCGCCATACCCACTCAAGGCTGGCTACGCTGCCCACAGCATTTGAAATGCAGATCTTATGGAAATGCACCCTACTAACCGCGAAACAGGTTTCCCCCTGTGCCGTAACCGCTTGCTCCCTTAGGAGGAATGGGCGGCTACAGTCACAGGCCTCCACGGAAAAGGGGACAGGACCAACATGCCGTTGAAGGCTGCCCCTAATCCTTATCTGCCAGCATCAGCCCCGAACTGGGCGTTCAAAGCGCAACACCAGCAGCTTCATCGATGTGCCATTTGGCGGATTTTTAGGCCCGCTTTCCGAGAAATAGCGCTGACTAGGATACTGCACCGCTGTCATATTTGCTTTAATTCTAACATAAACGCGGTTAAAAGTCAATAAAGCGCGGATAGGTATTTTGTAAATAAATTATTAAACGCGGCGCCCTTTTATTGCCGCGGCGCGGCGCGTTTTATTCCGTCATATCCGATTGACGAGCCTCATAGAATGGTACTAATAAACTGCTTGGGGGTGTCATCTGATGGACGCATTATACACTATGCCGCCGGAAAAGCTGGCGGACGCGGTCGAAACGGATTTAAAAAACGGTTTGACGGATAAGGAGGCGCGCAAAAGACTTAAAACGAACGGGCGAAACGTCTTGAAAGAGAAGAAACGAAAGAGCGTTTTATTTATGTTTTTTGAGCAATTTAATGATTTTATGGTTATAATTTTGCTCGCGGCGGCGGCGGTGTCTTTTTTTACGTCCTTAGCCGGCGGCGAACCGGATTTTTCCGATCCGATTATAATTATGGCGATTTTGATATTAAACGCGGCGGTAGGCGTTATACAGGAGGTTAAGGCGGAAAGAAGCCTTGCCGCGTTGAAAAAGCTTGCCGCGCCGAGCGCGAATGTGATACGAAACGGGAAATTGAAAACAATTCCCGCCGAAAATCTTGTGCGCGGGGATTTGCTGCGTTTGTCTGCGGGCGATATTGTTCCGGCGGACTGCCAAATCATATCGTCGAACGAGCTTTTTGCCGACGAGTCGTCGCTTACGGGCGAATCGCAGCCGGCTGAAAAATCCGCCGCAGAATGCGCCGAGACGGCGATACCGTTGGCGGACAGACATAACGTTTTATATTCCTCGACGTTTATAACCCACGGGAACGCTTACGCCGCGGTAACAGGCGTCGGTATGAACACCGAGGTCGGACATATCGCCGAGCTGCTGATGGAAGAAAAAGATGAAAAAACGCCTTTACAGCAAAAGCTCTCCGAAACGGGAAAAACCCTTGGAATTGCCGCGCTCGTAATATGCGCGGTGATATTTGTCATCGGCATTTTAAAGCACCTGCCGCCGCTTGAGATGTTTATGACCTCTGTGTCGCTCGCGGTCGCCGCGATACCCGAGGGCTTAACGGCGATAGTTACGATAACGCTCGCCATAGGCGTAACGCGCTTGTCGCGGCATAACGCGATAGTGCGCCGCCTGCCGTCGGTCGAAACCTTAGGCTCCGCATCCGTTATATGCTCCGATAAAACGGGCACGATAACACAAAACCGTATGAGGGCGAAATATGAGTACACGTCAAACACGGAACTGCTTTACAAATATGCCGCCATATGCACCGAAAACGACACAAAGAATCCGACGGAGATTGCGATTTTGGAAAAAGCCGCCGAAATGGGTATCGACTGCAGCGAAAAAAGCTTTATCCGCGCGGTGCCGTTCGATTCGGCAAAAAAATATATGAGCGTAACGATTAAATCCGGCAAGCATTATCTTACCGTGATGAAGGGCGCGTGCGACGCGCTCCTGCCGCGCTGCGGCAGGATAACGGAGGACGGCGCGGAAAAGCCGTTTACCGCTTTGGAGAAAAGCCGCGTGAAAAATGAGGAAAACAAGGCGGCGCAAAGCGGTCTGCGCGTAATCGCCGTCGCGTACCGCAGCGATGAGGCGCCGCCGCGCGCGGCGGGCAATATGGTGTTTTTGGGACTTATCGGATTTGAGGATCCGCCGAGAGCGGAAGCGGCGGATGCGGTCGAGATGTGCAAAAGAGCGGGTATTATACCCGTGATGATTACCGGCGACCATATTAAGACCGCGAGGAATATTGCGAAACGGTGCGGCATCTGCTCCGATAAGGATATGGCGCTGAGCGGCGCCGAGCTTGACAGAATGAGCGACGACGAGCTGAAGAACATCATCGGTCAATGCCGCGTTTTCGCGCGCGTCACGCCGGCGCATAAGTCGCGTATCGTAAAAGCGTGGCAGTCGCGCGGCGAGGTCGTCGCTATGACCGGCGACGGCGTGAATGACGCGCCCGCGCTAAAAGCCGCCGACATCGGATGCAGTATGGGTATGAGCGGCACGGATGTCGCAAAGGAGGCTTCGGATATAATTTTAACCGACGATAATTTCGCGACTATCGTTCTCGCCGTGAAAGAGGGGCGGTGCATATTTAAAAACATCAAAAAATCGGTGAAATTCCTGCTTTCATCAAATATCGGCGAAATATTAACGGTGCTGGGCGGCATAGTGTTCGGCGTAGCCGCGCCGCTGCCCTCGGGTCAGCTGCTATGGATAAATTTGGTAACCGATTCTCTTCCGGCAATCGCGCTGGGACTTGACAAATGCGGCGACAGCATAATGGAGGAGCCGCCCGAGCGGGGCGGAATTTTCGCCGGCGGGCTGTGGCGAAGCATCATTTTCGAGGGACTTATGATAGGCGCGCTCGCGCTTGTGGCATACTCGATAGGTCTGTGCGTCGCAGGCTCGCTCACCGTCGGCAGAACAATGGCGTTCGCGGTGCTTTCAATATCGCAGCTTGTACACGCGTTTAATATGAAAAGCGACGGCTCGGTTTTGGGGCATATATTCTCAAACAGAACCTTGAATCTGTCGCTCGTAATCGGAGTGCTTTTGCAGGTGTTCGTTATAACCGCGCCGTTTTGCGCCGCTCCGTTCGGAGTCACGGCGCTTAACGCGGCGGAGTGGCTTGTCACGGCGGCGCTGTCGGTTATGCCGCTCGTTATCGTCGAGCTTCAAAAGGCGCTAAACCGCTTTAGAAAATAATATGTTGACTAATTAGACACAAGTAAAACTATGCTTTTTTCGGTGTTTTGTATGAAATTTAAGGAAATTTAAAAAAGGTATTGAAAAATTTCAAAAAAGGCGGTATAATATATTCAGATAAAATTTGAATATATTTTGAAGCCAATGAGGGTTTAAAATCACGATGTGATTTTAGACCCTTTTTATATTATAAAGGGAGGATTGACCTATGGAAGCCGATGTTAAGGGGATTTCAAAGGCGCTTGAAACATATCTTGAGGTGATATATGTGCTGGCGCTTAAAAAAAGCTACGTGAGAATTACGGATATATCTGTTTATTTGGGAATTTCAAAGCCGAGCGTGAACCGCGCGGTGAACACTCTTAAATCGAACGGTTATGTCCTGCACGAGCCTTACGGCGATATAACGCTCACCGAAAAGGGACGGGCAATTGCCGAAAAGGTGTATAATAATCATTACATTATCAAAACGTTTTTTACGGATATATTGAAAATATCGCGCGAGGATGCCGAAAAGGAAGCGATTTCGGTCGGACATTCCATAAGCGCCGGCACAATAGACCGTATGGTGCAGTATATGAACCGTGCGGTGGGTGAATAAACCAACTCTTTTCCTGACTATATTTTTTAACAAGCAAAAGGCAGAGCCGTTTAAGCTCTGCCTTTTGCTTTATTCCGCCGGCAAAATGCCGCCCTTTTATTATTCAATTGTCAGTTCCTCCGACGCGCACAGCGGTTCCGCGGTGTTGTCCAAATTCCACAAAAACGCCTTTACCGTTTTGGCGGTTTTGCCGCCCGTCAGCTCATCCAAGCTGTAGGATACGGTTGTTTCCTCGCCGGTAGGTATACCGCTTTCAAGCGCCACGCCCGAAAGAACGCCGTTCTCGTCATACACGGCAATTATCACCGCCGCGTTAGCGGTGTCGTTTTTCGTGACGGTCACGCTCGTTTCGGTGAGGTCTTCGAGTATATACGCCTCCTTTTTCACCGCGCTTTTTGTGTTGTTGTACAGCTTTACGGTTTCAATCGCCTTTCCGTTAAAATCAAACAGCGTCGTGTTCTCGACAACATTCGATTGAACACTGTCGCCGTCCTCGCTTATCGCCCAGCCGGTCAGGTTATTTCCGTGCTCGTCCTCAACGTGAATCATAAGCGGGTCCCAATAGAGTATGCCGATGCAGTAATCGGTGTTTCGCATAGCGTTAATCATTTCCGCCATATAACCTTTGTGTCCCTCCTGAGAGTCGGGGTATATATCCTTGTATGCGTCGATATTCGAAAGCTGTCCGGATTCGTTATATGTCGTTGTTTCGTTGAATTTAAAGCCGGTTTCCATTATCATAACGTCCTTGTTATACAGATTTCCGAGCGTATTAACATAGCTCGCACATTCCGATGCGGTTTTATCAGACCAAGCGGGATAATACGATATGCCGATAACGTCGTATGAGGTACCAGCCTTTTTAAACTCCGACTGACCGATTATCCAATTGAAATTATCATCAAGATCATCGCCCGCGAAATGGATTATAACCTGCGAGTCCGGCGACACCTCTTTTACCGCGCGGTAACCCGCGTTTAAAAATGTGCCGAGCGCCGTCAAATCCTTGGGGCATACTAAATCCTCATCTGTTATATTCTCACCGAAATTAAGCTCGAAATCGGTTCCCATATTTGCCTTGTAGGTGTTCGCGAACGGGAAAAGCATACCGCCGTTTATCTCATTACCGAGCGAAACATAATCGCAGTATATTCCCTCATCGGCAAGCGCCTGCATACATTTCTTGGTGTAATCGTAAATTAAGGTTGCAAGCGCGGATTGTATTTCCGTGCGCTGCGAGCTTGTCATTTCGGCTAAAAAGTCAAAATCCTTTACGTCATAGCCTAAGTCTGCTTTTATAGAATCCGCCCAGTCCTGCGGAATAATCTGACGCTCTCCGTTTGACCAATAGTCGGAATAGTTAAACGTGAACACTATTTTCATACCCGCGTCCTGCGCCTGCTTCGCAAGCGAGATGCAGTCCGCAAGGTCTTGATAGCCGTCCGGCAAGTAGTAATTTCCGTCGCCGTGTTCCTTACCGGGGTTGTTCGATAAGCGAATACGCGCCGCATCCATACCGCTTTCGGCAAGAAATTCAATCGGATTTACCGCATTCCCGTCGAAATCGTAATACTTTCCGCCGCTTTCCGATACATATGTATATTCGCTCATATCGCCGCCGTTTAAAAATACGCGCTCGCCGTCCGCCGCCGTTACGCTTAAGCTGTTTGTATACAGCGCGGTGTTTTCGGTGCTTACGCCTATTGTTATCGAGCCGTCGCTTGTGTAAACGCTCCGCACGCTTACCTCGGTATAGCCGTTGGTATTTGTATTTGTCGTAGCGGTCTTGGGTATTACCGACGATGCTTTTTCGGACATCGCCGACTCCGCGTAAAGAACGCTCTCGGTCATTACGGTTGAATTGTTAAATTCCGCGGTTATGTCGTAGTAACCCGCGTCAAGACCGGTTACGGTAGTTTCCCACGCGCCTGTTTTTTCGCTCACCCCGCTGACCTCCTCCGCGTATATTGTCGGTATGCCGAACAAGCTCAGGCATAAAATTATCGCAAATGCGGTTTTGATTTTTTTCATAACGAAATTCTCCTTTTTCAGTTTAATTTTTTCTTCTCGCAGTAAACCTCAATCCAACCCTTGGGCTGATCCTTTGAGGCTGTTGTCTGCCATATATACACCTTATCGTTGGCGCTGACCTTCATATATCCGTCCTTCATCGATGATACCGATATATCGCTGCCGTTTACGACCTTGTTTGTGTTGAATTTTATGTGGTACGCCTCTTTGCTGTGATTGTCCAAATCCACCGCGCCCTTTATGGTGCCGTTGTTTTCGCTCGCTTTGATGATCGCGAAGCCGTCGGGATAATAATAGTAGCTGCCGCCGTCAAAGACGATGGAGGCGTCAAATTCCATATAATCATCGTAGGTGTCGAGCGCGTCCGCGACATAATCCGTCCAAACCCACGAGGCAAGCTCGTATGTTCCGAAGTTGCCGCCGTCGACCACGAGCGGTTCGCGCTCCTCGTTGTCAAGGACGTATATTTCAAATGTGGTGAACAAATCCGAGCGCCAGTCTTGACCCGCGGCTGAAACGCACAGCGTTTTCTCGCCGGATTTGGTCATATCAAGCTCGGACGCGTATAATCGGTATTCGTCCGAGTTCAAAAGCCTTTCGCCGCCGCCCGCGTAATGCGCGGTGACTTTAATGTCGGGGAAAAGCTCCGTCAGGTTATCCGAGCTTGTAAATACCTTCTTGTTGGGGTTGCTTTCATCGAGTATCGTGTTTTGAAAATATATATCTCTGCCGTATGCCTCAAGATATAAAATCATATCGGTAGCCGGTTCGTCGAACTCATTTTTGTACGCGATAAAATTGTTGGGAATGTTCACGATTATGCTTAATTCCGCAGGATGCCGCCGACAAAGTATGGTAAGGCTCCATTCGCTGAATTTGATATAGTAGCTGCTTGTGTCTATCTTTTTGTCGAGCTGCTCGTTCAGCGCGTTTATGAGCTTCTGCGAGTTTTTTTCGGATATTAGGTCATACCAAAACTCATTGCTTTCGGTTCCGTTTAAAAAATATTCAAGCTTATCCTTCAGCGCGTACATATTATTCAGACATTTCGCGTCTTTGCCGTTTACCGCCGCGGTTTGTGCCGCGGGCACAACGGCAAACGCCAAAATTACCGCGAAAATAATAACAGCCGCCGCCGAGGATATTATTTTTTTGTTCATATTATGCCTCCGATAAGGGTTTTGCGTCCGCGCCCGATGCGCGGAAAAAGCGCGGCTTTGATTTTAATGCCGCCGCAAAAATTCATACAAATATAATTTCGCAGGACACAGATATGACAATCAAGGCTTATGCTTTTTGCTTAGCGTATGCTGTGAACCGCAAAAATATTAAGTGAATTACAA
>JAJPXA010000138.1:13256-13691 GCA_021205715.1 Bacillota bacterium | reverse complement strand
GAGGCGGAGTGCGAGATAAGCGAGGGCGTATATCCGTCGGAGGATATAGAGGAGCTTAAACAAGGGATTGACTTTCACGATAAAAATAAGGCGCAGTCTATGTTTGAGGACTTTTCGTCCTGATGAAATCCGCATTTATGAATAAATTGTTAAAAGTAAAAAAGGGAGAAAATAGTTAAAATACGAAGCAAACAGTAGAAAATGAAAGAAAAAGCGCTGTTTTATTTATTTAAACTGCTTTGCTATAATATGAAAAACAGTCCATAATATGCCTTGTTAGCACTCAACGAGAGCGAGTGCTAACAAAGGTTAAAAATTATTTTACAGGAGGTAGTAAATATGAATATCAAACCGTTGGGCGACAGAGTTGTTATCAAGATGCTTGAGGCGGAGGAAACAACCAAAGGCGGAATTATCCTCACGTCAAAGGCGCAG